>NZ_JBHYVA010000347.1:0-8606 GCF_042750055.1 Streptomyces sp. NPDC059456 | reverse complement strand
GTATGCCGCCGCAGGCCAGCGGCGTTCCGTCGAGGCGGCCGACGACAAACCGGCCCGTCGGGGGGGCGCTCCCCGCCGCCCGGGCGGGCCCCCCCCCCCCCCGCCCAGCCGCGGGGGGGGGGGGGGCGAGGGGCGGGGGACGCGCGCGCGGGCGCCCCGCCCGCGGGCGGAGCGGCGAACGACCTGGCCGGGCGTCTGGAACGGCTCACTCCGGCCCAACGGGAGCTGCTCGCCCGCCGGCTGGGGCAGCGTGCGTCGCCCGGACCGTACCGGTTGTCCGCAACGCAGTTCGGCATCTGGCTCTTCGAGCAGCTCGACCCCGGGACCTCGACTTACCACAACCCGGCGGCCGTACGGCTGTCCGGGCCGGTGGAGGAGGACCTGCTCCGCGAGGCGCTCCAGCGGGTCCAGGACCGCCACGAACCGCTGCGCTCGCGCTATCCCGCCGACGAGGACGGCGTCCCGCGCGCCTTCGTGGAACCGCCGGGCGCGCTGCGCCTGCCCTGGCGGTCCGTGGACGTCGGCGAGCTGCCCGACCCCGGGCGGGAAGCGGCGCGGATCGTACGGGAGGAGGCGCTCACGCCGTTCCGGCTCGACCGGGGTCCGGTGTGGCGCTGTCTGCTGGTGCGTACCGGACCCGACGAGCGGGTGCTGGTCGTCACGTTCCACCACATCGTCTCGGACGGCGGTTCGCTGGGTGTGCTGCTGACCGAACTCACCGCCCTCTACCCGGCGTTGGCGGCCGGTGAGGTTCCCGCCCCGGCCGTGCCGCCCAAGGGGTACTTCGCGCTCGCGGCGAAGGACACCGTGGCGCCCGGAGCACTGGAGCACTGGCTCCGGACGCTCGACGGCGCGCCGGACAGGATCGACCTGTCCGCGCTGGCCGAGCGGCCCGGTCGGTCGCAGGGCGCCGCGGCCGGTCGCAAGTGGGCGGGCCGCGAGCTGACGCTGCGGGTGCCGGGAGGCACGGCCGCGGCGCTGGAACACCTGTGCTCACGCCGCTCCGCGAGCCTGTTCGCCGGACTGGTGGCGGCGTCGGCGGCCACGCTGCACCGGTTGAGCGGTCAGGGCGACCTGGTCCTCACCACCCCGGTCGACCGGCGCGACCGCGAAGGGCTCGCGTTGATCGGCTGCTTCGTCAACACGGTGGTGCTGCGCTTGCGGGTCTTCCCCGACGACCGGCTGGACGCGCTGCTGGAGCGGGCCGCCGGGGTGGTGGCCGACGCGCTGGCCCACAGCGACCTGCCGTTCTCCCGGCTGGTCTCGGCGCTGCCCCGCCGTGGCGACGGCCGGAGCCCGTTCGGGAACGTGGCCGTGGTGCACAACAACGCGCCGCTGGACACCGTGTCCCTGGGCGGCCTGGGGCTGAGCCACCACCCCCTGCCGCCGGTGGAGGTGAAGCACGACCTCGCCCTGTCCTGGAACCGGCGACGGGACGAGCTGACCGGCCGGATCGAGTACGCCGCGAGGTTCCCGGACGCCGCGGTGGAAGGGCTCGCCAGGCATCTGCAGTACACCGTGGAGACGCTGGCCACCGCGCCCGCCACCCGCGTCGCGGATCTGCCGCCGCTGTCGGAGCCGGCCGGATGACCGGCGCCACCGGCGCCGGGCCACGACTGTCCGGCTCGCCCTGGTTCCCGTACGGTGCCGAGGAGAGCGCCGCCGCGACACGGTTGTTCTGCCTGCCGTACGCGGGAGGCGGCTGGTCCCTGTTCAGGAGCTGGCAGGAGGAACTCGGGCCGGACATCCACGCCGTACCGGTGAAACTGCCGGGCCGGGCCGAACGTCTGCACGAGCCCGCAGTGGCCCGGATGCACCGGCTCGCGGATCTGCTCGCCGCGGAGCTGGCCCCGTTGCTGGACCGGCCGTACGCGCTGTTCGGCATCAGCATGGGGGCGCTGCTGGCCTTCGAGACGGCACACCGGCTGGTCGCCCGCGGGCTGCGCGCTCCGGAGCGGCTCTTCGCCGCCTCCTACCGCGCGCCGCGCGAGCCGTTCACCACGCCGCCGGTCCACGCGCTGCCGGACCCGGCGCTCATCAAGGTGCTGACCCGCCTGACCGCGACCCCGCCGCAACTGCTGGCCAACGCAGAGCTGATGCGGCTGGTCCTCCCCGCCGTCCGCGCGGACTTCGCCTGCACCGAGACCTACGTGCGCCCCGACCGCGCCCCGCTGCCGGTCCCGCTGACGGCCGTCCGGGGGCGGTACGACGACACGCTGACCGAGGCGATGGCCGAAGGCTGGCGCGCCGAGACGTCCGCCGGCTTCGAGCAGGTGGAAGTCGCGGGCGACCACTTCCTGGTCCACGGCGACCAGCGCGAACTCATCGCGCTGGTCCGTGAACGGCTGACGCGGGGCGGGCCGGACACATAGTCCGTGGGGGAAGTCCCCTCTGGTGCTTCCTCCACCTCACGGCCCGGTCCGACCCGCCCCGGCGGCGGGTCAGGCACTCTCCTCGCCCTCGGTGCCCAGTGCGGCCTCGATGTCCGAACTCGACATTCCCTCGATCTCGCTGAGCAGCGCCTCCAGTTCCGCGGAGGCGGCCCCGCCGACCTCCGCGTCCACGGCCTCCACCCCTTCCGCGGCCTTCGCGGCCTCGGGCGCGTCGGCCGACGGTGCCTCACCGGCGGCGCGGATCAGCTGGGCGATCGTGGCCACGGTGGCCTCCTGGAAGATCTCGCCGAGGGGCAGTTCGATCCCGTGGGCGTCCCGAAGCCGGCCGACGAGCTGCATGGCCAGCAAGGACTGCCCGCCCAGTTCGAAGAAACTGTCGCGGACCCCGATCTCGTCGATGCCGAGCAGGTCGCGCCACATGCCCGCGACGTACTCCTCCGTCTCGTCGCGGGGCGCGACGAAGGGCACCGACATCTTCGGCCGGCCCTTGGCCGTCCCGGCGGACGAGCGTCCTGCCGGTCCGCCGTCGGCGGGCGGCGCGGCGGCGGAGCCGGCCTCGGCCTGCCGGGCCAGCGCCTCGCGTACGTCGGGGTCGGCCGCGCACACCGTGAACGGCCCGTCGCCGCCCGCCGCGGTCAGCAGGCGGTACAGCTCCTTCCCCTCCTGCGGTCCGCAGTCGGCGGCGTCCCGCAGACCGGGGGCGTCGGCCTCCCGCCAGTGCTCCCACTGGACGTTGAGCCAGCGACGCGCCGCGGTCCGGTTGCGCAGCGCCACGTAGGTGTCGGCGTACCAGTTGGCCGCGGTGTAGGCCGCGCTGCCCACCCCGCCCAGCAGGCTGGAGAGCGATCCGACGATCAGGCAGCGGTCGTACGCCACGCCTTCCAGCGCCGCGTCGAGCGCGTGCAGCCCGGTCATCTTGGTGGCCATGTGCTGCGCGAACAGCTCGGGCGAGGAGTCCAGCACGGCCCTGATGCCGTCGGAGACGGACATGCCCGGGGTGTAGATGACACCGGCGAGCCGGCCGCCGCGCTGCGCCGCGGCTTCGCGGACCGCCGTGGCCAGCGCCCCGGCGTCCTCCGCGTCGCCTCGCCGTACGGTCAGCCGGTCGCCGCCCAGCGCGCGCAGCTCCTCCAGCTGCCGCCGCGCCGACGGGCCGAGCGCGGCGGGATCGGCGCGGTCGTAGAGCACCACGTGGGCGGCGGGGTCGCGCAGGATCTCCGCGGCCAGGGTACGGCCGATCATGCCGAGGCCGCCGACCAGGAGATGGGTGCCGTGCAAGGAGGGAGCCTGGTTGCCGACGTGCACCCGCACGTGCGCGCGGACGAACCGGTTTCGGCCGCGAAGGGCCACCGGGGACGCCTGCGATGCCTGTGATGCCTGGTCGCTCAGCTCGGCGACCAGGTCCGCCACCGTTTCCGGCAGGCGCTCGCGCGGGTCGCGCGGGTCGAGCTCGACCACCCGGCAGTCCCAGGATGTCTCCTGCGGCACGACCCGGCACAGACCGACCGCGGTGGCCAGGCCCGGACGCACCGGGTCCTCGCCGGTCACGTCGAACACGTGGCGGGTGACGTACAGCAGCCGGGGAGGCTGGGCCCCACCGGCCGGCAGGAGGCCGAGCAGCGACCGCAGGCCGGCCGCCTGCTCACGGTCGACGTCGCCGCCGGGGGCGGCGTCCAGCGAACGCAGGTGCACCACGGCGTCCGGGCGGGAACCGGGTACGGCCAGTGCCGCCCGCAGCGCGTCCGCGGCGTCCGCGTCGGTGTCCACCAACGTGACCCGGCTGCCCAGGGCCGTCAGCCGCTCGGCGAGGGCCGCGCCGACGCCCGACCGGTCGGCCAGCACCAGGACACCGCCCGGCGCGGTCCCGGGCGCGACGCCCCCGGACTCTGCCCCGCCCACCCCGCGCGGTACCTGCACCCAGCGGGGCTGGTGTATCCACTCCTCCGGCCCCTGGGGAGCCGCCTCCAGCGCGACGGCCGCGTTGTCCGGCGAGGCGTCGATCCAGCACCGGGTGCGCTGGAAGGGGTACGTGGGCAGCGGAACACGAAGGCGGGGGTGCTCGTGGGTGCGCCGCCAGTCGATGCGGACACCCTGGTGCCACAGCTCGGCGAGCCCGTCGAGCAGGGCCGCCCGCTCGCCGCCCCGCTGGTCGGCGGCGGGCATCATGGTGGCCACCGATGCCGTCCGCGTGCCCAGTTCGTTGCCGGCCAGGGCCGACAGCTGACGGCCGGGACCGACCTCGATCAGGACGCTGCCGGGAGGCGCCGCGGCCTCCCGCAGGCCGTCCGCGAACCTGACGGTCTCGCGCAGCTGCCGAGCCCAGTAGCCGGGGTCGGTGGCCTCCTCAGCGGTCAGCGGCCGGCCGGTGACGCAGGAGATCACCGGGATCGTCGGCGGTTTGAGCGCCGCCTTGGCCACTTCGGCGGTGAAGTCGGCGAGGACGGGGTCGAGCATCGCGGAGTGGAAGGCGTGGGAGACCCGCAGCCGCCGGCTCACCACCCCGTCGGCGCGCAGCCGGGCCTCGAAGGCGTCCACGGCCCGGTGCTCCCCGGCGACGGACACCAGCGCCGAGCCGTTGACCGCGGCGACCGACAGTTCCCGGTCGCCGATCAGCTCGCGGATACGGGCCTCGGACAGGGGAACGCCGAGCATCGAGCCGCTCGGCAGGCCCGCCACCATCCTGCCGCGCGCGGCCACCACCGACAGCGCGTCGGGCAGGCTGAAGACGCCCGCCAGGGTCGCGGCCACGTACTCGCCGATGCTGTGCCCGAGCAGGGCCGCGGGTTCCAGGCCGTACGAGAGCAGCAGCCGGGCGAGCGCGTACTCGACGGTGAACAGCGCGGGCTGGGCGAGGTCGGTGGAGGTCAGGCCGTCGGCCGAGGGGTCGCGGCGGGTCAGCAGCAGCGGCCGGAGGCGGTCGGCGACCTCGGCGGGCATCAGGGCGAGGCACTCGTCGACCGCGGCCCGGAACACCGGCTCCGTACGGTGCAGTTCCGCTCCCATGCCCACGCTCTGGCTGCCCTGGCCGGGGAAGAGGAAGACGAGGGAACCGGCCTCGTCCACGGTCTCCGAGGTGCGGATGCGCGCGGAGCCCTTGGCACCCAGGGCGCTCGCGGCGTCGGCCAGGTCCCGGGCCACCACACTGGCCCGGTACTCGTGCTCGGTCCGGCCGACCTGGAGGGTGTGGGCGACATCGGCCGGCACGGCGCCGGGGTGCTCGCGCATCCAGCGGGCGGTCTGCTCCATCCGCTCGGCGAGCGCCGGCCCGCTGCGCGCGGAGAGCACCACCAGTTGGCTCTCGGGCGCAGGCGCGCCGGGTACGGGCGCGGGGGCCTCGCGCAGCACCGCGTGCGCGTTGGCGCCGCCCATGCCGAGCGAGTGCACCGAGGCGTAGCGTGGCCGTCCCGGCCCACCCTCCATCGGCAGCAGTTCCGTCGGCACGTAGAACGGGCCGGAGGCGAAGTCGATCTCCGGGTTGGGCGTGCGGAAGTGCAGCACCGGCGGGATCGACTTGTTCTTCAGGCACATGACGGTCTTGATGAAGCCGGCGACCCCGGCGGCGGCGTCGAGGTGGCCGATGTTGGGCTTGACCGAGCCGATGGCGCAGTAGTTCCCGCGGTCGGTGGTGAGCCGGTACGCCTTGGTCAGCCCGGCGACCTCGATCGGATCGCCCAGCGGCGTGCCGGTGCCGTGCGCCTCGACGTAGTCGATGACGTCCGCGGTCAGACCGGCCGAGGCGATGGCGCCGGCGGCGGCGCGAGCCTGCCCGTCGACGCCCGGCGCGGTGAAACTGGCTTTGGCCCGGCCGTCGTTGCCGATCGACGTGCCGGCGATCACGGCGTGGATGTGGTCCCCGTCGCGCAGCGCGTCGTCGAGGTGCTTGAGCAGTACCGCTCCGGCGCCGTTGCCCACCACGCTGCCGGTGGAGTCCGCGTCGAAGCTGCGGCAGTGGCCGTCCTGCGAGGCAGTGGCGTTCTGGAGGTAGCCCGCGTTGTGGGGCATCCGCAGCGACGCGCCGCCGGCGATGGCCATGTCGCACTCACCGGCGAGGATCGCCTGCGCGGCGAGGTGGATCGCGGTGAGGGAGGTGGAGCAGGCGGTCTGCACGGCGACGGCCGGACCCTGGAGGTTCAGCTTGTAGGCGACCCGCAGCGCCAGGTAGTCCTTGTCGTTGCCGATCATGGTGGCGTGGTCCCCGACCGCGTCCAGCATCCGGCGGTTGCCGACCAGGTTGACCAGCAGGTAGGTGTTCATGGTGGAGCCCGCGTAGACGCCGACCAGGCCCGGGTAGCGGGCCGGGTCGTAGCCCGCGTCCTCCATGGCCCACAGGGCGCACTCCAGGAAGAGCCGGTGCTGGGGGTCCATCAGCTCGGCTTCCCGGGCCACGTATCCGAAGTAGTCGGCGTCGAAGCCCTCCGCGTCCTGCAAGGCCGCGGACGCCGGCACGTAGCGGGGGCTCGCCAGCATCTGGGCGGGCACCCCCGCGGCCCGCAGCTCGTCGTCGTCGAAGAACCGGATCGACTCGACGCCCTCACGGATGTTCTGCCAGTACTGGTCCGGGCTGTCCGCACCGGGGAACCGGCAGCCCATGCCGATCACCGCGATGTCGGCGGGTATCGCGTCGTTCTGCTTCTGACCGTTCAACTGCGCTCCAGAGTCGGTCCGGGCAAGGGGAGGGGGGATCAGCCGAAGGTGATCCGGATGTGCTGGGCTCCGCGCCGCCGGGTGCGGCCGGTGACCACCGGGCGGTCCGTCTCGTCCGGAGTCCCGGTGTGGAGCAGGATCTCCAGCCGGGCCGCCAGCTCGGCGACGGTGGGGAATTCGAAGAGCAGCATCAACGGCAGCCCCGGCAGGCCCAGTTCCTCTTCGAGGCGGGAGATCACCGGCGCCACCAGGAGCGAGTGCCCTCCCAGATCGAAGAAGTTGTCCTGGGACCCGACGCGCGGGACGTCCAGCACCTCCTGCCAGACCTCCGCGACCCGGCGCTCCACGTCCCGGGTGGGTACCTCTCCGCGTACCGGCGCGGGGGCGGCCGCCGCCAGGCTCTCGTCCAGCCGGGCGCGGTCGAGTTTGCCGTGCGCCGTGCGCGGGAGCACGTCGAGCGGGACGATCCGGGGCGGCACCTCGTGCGCGGGCAGGCGCTCGGCCGCCCAGGCGCGCAGCGCGTGGACGCTGAAGCCGGGTCCCGGCACCACCGCCGCGGCCAGACGTCGCCGGTTCCCGTCCCCCTCGACCACCACGACGGCGTCGAGGACGTCCGGGTGCCGCAGCAGAACCGCCCGCACCTCCTCCGGCTCCACCCGGAAGCCGCGGATCTTGACCTGGTCGTCCAGCCGCCCGAGCAGCACCAGGTCGCCGCTCGGACGCAGGCTGCCGAGGTCGCCGGTACGGTACCGGCGCTCGCCGTCCGCCCCGGTGGCGAAGGCCCGACCCGCGGTCCCGGGCCGGTTGAGGTAGCCGGCGGCCACCCCCGGCCCGCCGATGACGACCTCGCCGAAGCCGCCCGGCACGGTCGGGTCGTCCCAGGGGTCGAGGACGCCGACCTGCGAGCGGCCGGTCGGAAGTCCCACCGGCACGATGCCGCTGCCGGTGCCCGCCTCCGCGGCGCTGATGAAGCGCATGGAGCAGTTGATGCTCGCCTCGGTCGGCCCGTAGCCGTTGACGAAGACCGCGTCCGGAGCCACCAGTGAGGTCAGCGCCTGGAGCGCCTCGTAGGTCAGCATCTCGCCGCCGAGCACCACCGTGCGTACGGAGGGCATGTCGATGCCTGCGGCGGCCAGTTCGGCGGCGAAGGTCGGCGTCAGGTAGAGGATGGTCAGCTGCTCCCGCCGCACGAACCGGGCGTAGCGGGGGGCGGACAGCCGCTCGGCCCTGTCGGGAAAATGGAGCGCGGCGCCGAACAGCACGGTGGTGAATATTTCCTGGAGGCCGAAGTCGAAACTCAGCGACAGGGTCTGCGGGAGCCGGGTGCCGGGTCCCAGGCCGAACCGTTCGCGCTGCCACAGCAGCAGCGGCAGTACGTTGGCGTGGGTGATCGGCACGCCCTTCGGGGTGCCGGTGGTGCCCGAGGTGTGCACCACATAGGCCGGCGCGCCGGCGCCCGGCGGCCCCTCGAATCCAAACCCCCGCGGCGGCCCCGCAACGACCACCACCCCCCCCCCCCCCCCCGGCGCCCCCCCCCCCCCGCGCGCCCCCCCGCCCCCCCCCCCCCGG
>NZ_JBHYVA010000346.1:261-8610 GCF_042750055.1 Streptomyces sp. NPDC059456 | reverse complement strand
GTCAACTGAGCAGGTCGGCAACGGTGACCTCGCCGTGGTCGGCGACCTCCAGCCAGCTCAGCCCCGGATCGACGACGTCCGCCGGACCGCGACACGACAGGTGGGCCAGCACCGCCGCGCGCTTCCGTTTCCGTCGGTGCGCGCTGCTCGGTGCGCACCGCATGGGCTGCGTTCGGCCACCGTGCGGGATACTGCGCAGGAGAGATTCCGGTGAGAGGTGACCTCCGTGGACCACGGCGCTCGGACAGCCGACGGCGGCGCACCGCCCGCGCAGCATCCTGCCGAGGCGCAGCAGCTCGCCGTCCGGCTGGAATACCTCTTCGCCCATGTCCAGCCGACGGGGCGGCGCCACACGCTCCAAGAGGTGGTCGACGGGATCAAGGACGGCGACGGCGGTGACACGACGCTCTCCGTCGGCCGGCTCTCCATGCTGGTGAACGGCAAGGTCCCCAATCCGACCATCGGGACGCTCCGCTCCCTCGCCCGCTTCTTCGGCGTGCCGACCGCCTACTTCGTCGACGACGACGTCGCCGCCCAGACCATGGCGCAGCTGGGCCTCCTCAATGCCCTGCGGGCCAACGACGTCCGGGCCGTGGCCCTGCGGGCCGCCGCCGTGGCCGCGTCCTCGGCGCACGGGATCGACCTGGTGCGCACGCTGGTGGAGCGGGCCGGACGGACGGCCGCCGGACCGGCGGCCGGGCCGGACGGGTCGGCGGCACTCCCCGGCTGACAGCCCGTCGGCGATCACCTGCATAGACTCCTTCCCGCAAAGCGTCACGCTCCGCAGCCGCGGGAGTGTGCGCAGTGGTGAGGGGGGCGTGTGGAGTCCGAGGAGTGGTCGGCCGTCGATGTCCGTTTCGCGGCCGTCCTCGATGAACTGGAGATAGCCCGGCCGCTGGACGTGGAGGATCTGTGCCGGGCGGTCGCCGAGCGGCGCGGGCGGCCGCTCCACCTGCTGCCCCTGCCGGAGTCGGCCGGTGCCGACGCGGGCCTGTGCGGGCTGTGGCTGGGGCTGGCCGACAGCGACGTCGTCTTCTACGAGCCGGGCACCAGCCCGGTCCACCGGACCCACATCATCCTGCACGAGCTGGCGCACATCCTGCTCGATCACGGAAAGCTGGCGGACGGCGAATCCGCCGTTCTGGCCGGCCTCTTCCCGAGTCTGGACCCCGCGCTGGTGAGCAGCATGCTCGCCCGGGGCCGGACCTCGTACTCCGCCGTCGAGGAGCAGGAGGCGGAGCTGCTGGCGACGCTCATCAGCAGTCACGGCCGGAGCACTCCGGTGGCCCGGCGGACGGCGTCGTCACGGGAGGCCGGCGTGCTCGGCCGGCTCGGCGACGCCTTGGCGCGAGGACGGGGCCGAGGACGATGACGATGACGACCGTACGGGCCGTCGATGTGGCCCTGCTCTGCCCGACCGTGACCGGCACCGTCCTGATGGCGCGTGGCGCGCTCACGGGCGGCAGGCGCGAACGGTCCCTGTGGGGCGCCCTGTTCCTGGTGACGGGCGCCGTCGCGGTGGGAGTGCCCGGAATCCGGCGCTGCATCGAGAACCTGCTGGGGGTCGCCAGTGTCGCGAACGTGCTCGTCCACCTGCTCTCGCTGGGGGCCGCGGCCTGTCTGATCGAGTTCATCCACGGGACCACGACCGCGGACGACCGGCGCGGGCTGTCGGCGCCCGTCCGGGGGCTGGCCGTGGCGTGCCCGGCCCTGGTGCTCGTGTTCGCCCTGATGCCCCGTCCGGACGGGGAGGAGGACCTGCTGACGCAGACGAGCACGGGATGGTCGCTGGCCTACTGGGGCATCGTCACGCTGTACCTGGGCTGGGGGCTCCTGGCGTGCGCCGTGATGTGTTTCCGCTACATGAGCCACGCCGCGTCCGGTGCGCTGCGCACCTCCCTGCGCCTGATCGGGGCGGGGAGTCTGTTCGGGCTCGCCTACGAGGCCCACCGCGTGGTGTACCTGCTGGGGCACACGGCGGCTCCGGGATGGTTCGCCGGCACGGCCGTGGTCGCGACGACCCAGGTGCTGCTGGCCTCCTCGATGCTGCTGCTCGTCCTGGGCGTGGCCTGGCCCGGTCTGGCGGAGCGGGTCCGGGTGCGGCGGGTCCGGACCCGGATCAGGAGGATCCGGCCACTGTGGCTGGCACTGCGCGAGGCGGTGCCGGAAGTGATGCTGCCGCTGCCGGCCGCCCTCGCCCGGGACGCGGACGTGCTGCTGTACCGGTACGTCATCGAGATCCGCGACGGCACCCTGGCCCTCGGCGCCTTCGCCGGTGAACCGGCCCGGGAGGCGGCGCGGACCCTGCTGACCGCGCAGGGGCTGTCCGGGGCGGCCCTGGAGGCGGCCGTGGAGGCGGCGGCCCTGCGGTACGCCGCGCGGCAGACGGTCCCGGGCGGGGCATCGTCCGGAGCCGCCCGTCCCCCGGGGGCGGGCCCGGCCGGAGACGATCTCGATGCCGAGGTCGCCTGGCTGGAGCTCGTGGCGGAGGCCTACGCGACCCCACGGGTCCGGCGCGTGGCCGGGGAACTCCCGGCCGGGCCCGCCCCCGTGGGCGAGGACGCTCCGTAGGAGTGTGCGGCGGACCGGGCGTCAGTCGTCCGTCGGGAGGACGTCCGTCGGGTCGAGCGCCTCGTCGAGGGACTCGTCGAGGGACTTCATCAGGCGGTCCCGCTCGACCTCGTCCAGCGGGACGGGGGTCACGTCGGTGGCATCGGTCAGCCGGCGGAAGCCGCCCCGGCGCTGGAGCCGGCCGCTGACCCGGATCGGCACGCCGGCCAGGTGCGCGTGCCCCGCCACCCGGTACGCCTCCTCGTCCAGGACCGCCCGGACGTACGGGATCTCCGCCCCGGCCAGCACCCGCAGCCGGATCGTGCCCCCGCCGCCGGGGGCCGAGCGCCGCATCCGGACCACGGCGCCCGCCACCCGCACGGGGACGGCCGGTTCGTCCCGGGTGTAGCGCGCCGCCGCCTCGCGGAGCACGGGCAGGTCCCCGGGGGAGAACTCCACGGGTTCCGGGCGGGCCGCGCACCCCGCCGGGACCCCGGCGGCCGGGGCCCAGGCCAGGGCGATCCGGACTCCCTCCGAGCCGCGGACCAGCGCGATCAGGGCGTCCGCGAGTTCCCGGCTGACGCCGGCCTCGACCGCCGCGTCGAAGGCCTCCATGCCCCCGGTGGCCCGCCGGTAGTCCACGGCCTCGCGCGCGGCGTGCAGGGCGTGGTGCAGCCGGGTCATGGTGCCCCGCCCGCCGTCGACCGGGACGTACGCGGTGAGCCTGCGCCCGCCGGGGGCCGGCCCGACCAGGACGCCGTCCAGCGCGCGCTCGGCCTGTCCGCGGTGCCGGGCGCCGTAGTACCCGGCCCTGGCCCGGTCGGCGAGGGCTCCCGCGAGCAGGAGCTGCCGGGCGGCCGAGCGCAGCTGCTCCTGTACGGTCCAGGCCGCCGCGCCCCGGGGTCCGTACGGGCCCTCGGGGCCCTCGGGGATCCGCCGGTCCCAGCGGATCTCGTCGCTGGGCACGCTCAGTCCGTACAGCACCTCCCGCGCGGACGGCAGCGCGCTGCGCGAGAGCGCGGCCAGCGCCTCCTCCAGCAGGTCACAGCTGTCGGGATAGGCACGGCTCTCCGGGACGAGCAGGCTGGTGCCCCCGACGGCCGTCGCATGGGGGGCCGGGGGCGTCCAGCGCCCGTACCGCCCGGCGGCCCCGCCCCGGCGCTGCCAGCCGTGCCGGTGCAGCAGGGCTCCGAGCACCGCCGGGTCGACGTGTGCGGGGTCGGGGGTCCCCGAGTCGGAGAAGTCCCCGTACTCGGACGGGGACGTCAGCGGTTCGAGGTTCGGTGAGTGCCAGTGCATCAGGGTGTCCCTCCCGACCCGACCCGGGTCATGATCTCGCACAGCGCCCGGTCGTCGAAGATCCGCGTGGTCGGGATCCGTACGGTGGTCCGGCGCCGGCCGGTCACGGGGTGCCCGGCGAGGTTGGTCCAGTAGCAGCAGTGCCGCAGGTCGAGCCGGTCGTGGCCGGCGGCGAGCCACTGGTCGCGCTCTCGCGGGACGAGCATCACGACGAGGATATTGTGGACGGCGACCGGCGTGCGGGCCAGCTTCACCAGGTGCTCGTTGTCGAGGGTGAAGGCGAAGGTGGGCCCCGCCGGTCTGGGCGGTGTCTGGTAGGTCGCCTTCAGCTGCACCTTGATGGTGACCTCGTCGTCGACGACGTGCTCGGGTGCGCCGTGGTTGACCTGCCAGTCGATGCCGTTGTCCGGAAAGGGCTGGGAGAGCGAACAGCCGGCCGCGGCGGCGACTGCGTGCAGGTATCCCACCTGGAGGGTCTCCATGCAGGCGGTGGTGGCGAGCGTGCCGCGCAGGGGTCCGGTCCGCGGCTCGATCCGCGGCTCGGTCCGCCCTTGCAGCATCCCGCCCGGTTCGGGCTGCGCGAGCGCCATGGCCGGCTCCCCATGCCTTCCGGGCTCTGCCGAATGCGGGTGGACGGGGTGATGACCGGTCATGTGTGCGGTCCCCCAGGGAAGTTGTCTCCGTACCAGAGGGCCCGCAAACGGCGTACGGCGCAAACAGGCCGGGTATCACCGATTCGGGCAGGGGGCACGTTCCGAGGCGGCGGTGCCCGGGGGGCGCCCCATCTGCCGATCGGGGACGAGGAGTTCGCCATGACGCGCTGGTACGAGGGGCCACTGGCCGCATTCGACACGGAGACGACCGGGGTGGACGTGGAGCAGGACCGGATCGTGTCCGCCGCTCTCATCGTGCAGGAGTGTGCGGGCGGCCGCGTCCGCTCCACCCGCTGGCTGGTCAATCCCGGTATTCCGGTGCCCGCGGGCGCCACGGAAGTGCACGGGCTGACCGACGACCACCTCCAGCGCAACGGGCGCTGGCCGGCACCGGTCGTGGAGGAGATAGCACGTGCGCTCGGGGAGCAGCGGGTGGCGGGCCGCCCGGTGGTGGTGATGAACGCGCCGTTCGACCTGACGCTGCTGGACCGGGAGTTGCGCCGGCACCGGGCGTCGACGCTGGCGCGCTATCTGGACGACCGGCCGCTGACGGTGCTGGATCCGCGGGTGCTGGACAAGCACCTGGACCGGTACCGCAAGGGCCGCCGGACGCTGACGGACCTGTGCGCGCACTACGGGATAGAGCTGGAGGGCGCGCACGACGCGGCGGCGGACGCACTGGCCTCGCTGGAGGTCGTCCGGGCGGTGGGCCGCAGGTTCGCGGCGCGGCTGGAGCGGCTGACCCCGGCGGAGCTGCACACCCTCCAGGCGGTGTGGCACGCGGCACAGGCGCGCGGCCTGCAGGCGTGGTTCGCGCGGCAGGGAACACCGGAGGCGGTGGATCCGCACTGGCCGCTGCGGCCGGAGCTGCCGGCGGCGGCGTAGCGCAACGGGCCCCGGACGTGCGGAAGGCCGGCCCGTCGTGAGACGGACCGGCCTGACCCGGTGGGCGATACTGGGATCGAACCAGTGACCCCTTCGGTGTGAACGAAGTGCTCTCCCGCTGAGCTAATCGCCCGGGAACGGGTTGAACAATACAAGAGGCACGGGGTCTGGTTCAAACCGCTTCCGCCGGAGCCTGCAGCCGGGCCGCCAGAGCGTGCCGTCCGGCGCGCATCATGAGGGCGTGGTTGAGCCGGAACGCGGGCCGCGCGGGCACGGCGAGGCGCCGCAGCAGGGGGCTGCGCACGTCGACCTCCTGTTCGTACAGGACCCGTGTCCCGGGCCGCCCGGCTCCCCGGCGGGCCCGTACGGTCCACCGCGCCCAGCCCTCGACGTCGCCGTGCAGGGCCGCCTCCAGGAGACCCCGGCGGGGATCGCGGAGCAGTTCGGTGGCGGTCATCCGGATCTCGTAGGGGAGGACGGAGCGGATGTGCAGGGTGCCGCTGTGGCCGTCGATCTGGTCGACGGCGCGGACCTGGGGCCACCACCGGGGGTAGTCGCCGGTCCGTTCCAGTGCGGAGTAGACCCGTGCGGGCGGGGCGTCCAGGTCCCACACGCTGCGGAAGCGGTAGTGGTTCCAGCGGTCCAGGCGGCTGCGGTCCATGGGCCCAGTCTGGACCGGCGGTTCCCCGGGCGGGGCCGGTCCGCCCGCATCCACCCGTCCGTGCGCACTCGTGGGCACCCGTGCGCACCCGTGCGTACTCAGGCCGGATCTGAGTACGCACGCCCATGTCCTGACGCCGTGACGGGCGCCACACTCCGGAGCATGGCAACTCCACCGCCCGTCCCACCGCTGCCGCCCGGCCACGAGCTGGCCCTCATCGACCGGGAGCTGGCCCAACTCGACGCCCGGCGCCTCTATTTGCTGGCCCGGCGGGACTGGCTGCTGCGGCTGCCGGCACCGCACGCCTGGGGGCCGGGGGCCTCCGTCCGCCCGAAGGAGGCTTCGGCTCCGGGTGCGCAGAACGTGCTGCTGACGCTGGGCGCGGCGCTGCTCGCGGTGGCGGCGCTGGCGTTCACGCTGGTCAGCTGGGGGTCCTTGGGGATCGCCGGGCGCAGCGCGGTGCTGGCCGTGGTGACGGCGGCCGCGCTGGCCGCTCCGGCGCTGCTGCTGCGCCGCGGGCTGCGGTCGACGGCCGAGTCGGTGGCCGCGGTGGGACTGCTGCTGACGGTGCTGGACGCGTACGCGGCGTACGCGGTCTCCGGGACGCGGACGGACGCCACCGCGTACGCGGCGGGGGCGGCGGCCGTGCTGGCGGCGCTGTGGGCGGGGTACGCCCGGGCGCTGCCGGGGCTGGTGGTCCCGCTGCCGGCGGCGGTGCTGACGGCGCAGCTCCCGCTGCCGCTGACGGCGGTGGCCTCGGCGGCGGGCCAGGTGGGCACCGGCTGGGCGGTGCTGGCGACGGCGGCCCTGGACGCGGGGTTCGTGCTGCTGGTGCCGGGGGTCCGCGCCCGGGCGGCGGTGGCCGGCCCGGCGGCGGCCGCGGGGGCGGCTCTGGCGGCGGGGGCGCTGCTGACGGGTCTGTCGCAGACGGCTGCGGCCGGTTCGGCGGCCGCTGCGGCCGGTCCGGCGCTGCTGCTCGCGGGCTGCGCGGTGCTGGGCCTCGCGGTGGCCTGGCGGGAGCCTTCGGCGACGGCGGCCGCGGTCGTCGGCGCCCTTGCGGGGGTGGCGGCGCTCGGCGGCCCGGTCCGGCCGGCGCTGCCGCGGGACTGGACGGTGGTGGTGTTCCTGCTGCTCGCGCTGCCGCTGCTGGCGGCGGTACGGGCGACCGCGCTCCCCGCGGCGGTCCGCCGGGGCCTGGCCCGGGCCGGGGCGGGGGTGGCCGCGCTCGCGGCGCTGTCGGGGCTGGCGGTCGCGCTCGGCTCGCTGGCGCTGCGGGTCGGGGTGCTGGGCGAGGTGTGGGCGGCGACGACCCCGCCGCGCGCGGTGTCCGGGGCGGGTCCGGCGGCCGCGGTGACGCTGCTGGTCGCGGCGGGCGCCGCGGGGTGGCTGGCGCGGGTGCTGCCGCGGCCGGAGCCGGGCGTGGTCGCGGTGGTGCTCGGCTGGGCGGGCCTGTTCTCGGCGCCGCTGCTGTGGGGGCTGCCGGTGGCGGTGGTGTGCGCGGCCCAGCTGGCCGTGACGGCGGCGACCGGGGTGTGCGCGCTGCAGACCGGGCGCGCCCCGGGGTACGCGGCGGCGGTGTGTGCGGCGGCGGGGGCGCTGAACCTGTCGGTGGCGGCGCTGGACGGCCGTACGGCCACGTTCGCGGTGTTCGGGCTGCTGGGTGCGGGCTGCGCGGCGGGGGCCGCGTACGGGCGCGCCGCCCTGCCCGTACGGTCCGGCGCGGCGGCGCTGGCCGTCGGGTACGCGGCGGCCGTGGCGGCGGCGCTGGGGGCCCTGTGGGGGCTCGCGGTGGCCTGGTGGGCGCTGCCGCTGCTGTCGGTCCCGGCGGCGGTGGCGGCGGCCGGGCCGCGCCTGGGCCGGGTGCGGCTCCCGGCGGAGACCGCGGCGGCCGTGGCCGGTGCGGTGGCGCTGCTCCTCGCGGCCCGGGAGCCGGCCTTGGCGGCGCTGGTGTGCGCACTGGCCGGGGTGGTCTGCGCGGGGGCGGCGGTGCGGGCGGAGCGGCGCGGGCTCGGCTGGGCGGCCGGGGTCCTGTTCGTGGCGGCGACGTGGATCCGGCTGTCGCTGTCGGGGGTGGAGGTGCCGGAGGCCTACGCGCTGCCGGTGACGGCGCCGGCGCTGGCGGTGGGCTTCCTGCGCCGCCGCCGGGACGCCGGGGCCTCGTCGTGGACGGCGTACGGGCCGGGGCTGGGCGCGACGCTGCTGCCGAGCCTGATCGCGGCCTGGGGCGACGCGCACTGGCTGCGGCCGCTGGGTCTGGGCCGCGGGGGGCGGGCGGGTGACCCTCGGGGGGGGCCCCCGCGG
>NZ_JBHYVA010000346.1:0-251 GCF_042750055.1 Streptomyces sp. NPDC059456 | reverse complement strand
GTGACCCTGCTGGGGGCGCACCGGCGGCTCCAGGCCCCGCTGCTGCTCGGGGGCGCCACCCTGGCGGCGGTGGCCGTGCACGAGCTGGCCCCGTACGTGGTCCAGGTCGTCGACGCGCTGCCGCGCTGGCTGCCGCCCGCGCTGGCGGGGCTGCTGCTCCTGGTGGTGGGGGCGACGTACGAGAAGCGGCTGCGGGACGCACGGCGGCTGCGGGCGGCCCTCGGCCGGCTCGGGTGAGCGCCGGGGAGGGG
>NZ_JBHYVA010000345.1:1055-8612 GCF_042750055.1 Streptomyces sp. NPDC059456 | reverse complement strand
ATCCACCGAAGTGGACGGGGTATCAACTTCTGGCGTTGATTTTTGGCACGCTGTTGAGTTCTCAAGGAACGGACGCTTCCTTTGTACTCACCCTCAGTAACACTTACTGGGGCTTTCCTCCGGGCTTTCGTTCTTCGTTCTTGCGTTTCCGACTCTATCAGAGTCAGTCTCGCTTGCTTTCCAGGTCCTCCGCTTTCGCGTTTTCCCTTTCCGGCGATTCCGACTCTATCAGGGCTTTTCCTGCTCCTTGACCACTCACCCGATATGCCCAATAGGCATAAGAGAAGCAGCACGGATCAGGATCTGCACTGAAGAGGAGGATTCCCGTCCATCGGCTGTTCGCGAGAAGTTCACGCGGCACGTCCTGGCGGGAGTCACGACAGTACAGGGCCCGTGGTGCCCAAGCAAATCGATTCAGGCGTATGGTCTAGTCCACTACGTCGTCGCGGTCGCGCGCCGGGGCTCCCAGCAGGGGGTTCATGTCGGGCGAACCGGGACGTGTCATGACATACCCTTCTGAAAGTACGTCGTTACAGGACAGATTGTGACGACGACACGAAGAAGCCCCACCCCTGGGAGGCCCCCCATGACCAGCGTGACGTCCCCACTTGCCGGGCGCGCCATCGGACTCGCGGCAGTACCCGATCCGGTGTTCTCCGGCGCAATGGTGGGTCCGGGCACCGCCATCGATCCCGTGCGTGAGCCCTCGGAGGCGGTGTCCCCCGTCGACGGTGTGGTCGTCTCCCTGCACCCGCACGCGTACGTCGTCGTCGACAGCGAAGGACACGGCGTACTCACCCACCTCGGGATCGACACCGTTCAGCTCAACGGCGAGGGCTTCGAGCTGCTCGTCAACAAGGGCGACACCGTGACCCGCGGCCAGGCCGTCATCCGTTGGAACCCGCAGGCCGTCGAGGACGCCGGCAAGTCTCCGGTCTGCCCCGTCGTGGCACTGGAGGCGACCCCGGACGCCCTTGGCGACGTCGTCGAGTCCGGAGACGTGAAGGCCGACGACGTCCTCTTCAGCTGGCAGTGAGCTGGTCCGCCCGCGAGGGCGAGTCGGACATCCACCGCGGCGGCTGGGGCCGCCGCTCAATCGGAGACGGGTGAAATGGAGACAACGCTGCGAGGCGTCGGCGTGAGCCACGGTGTGGCGATCGGCGAGGTGCGGCACATGGGCACGGCGGTTCTGGAGCCGCCGGCCAAGCAGATCACCGCGGACGAGGCGGAGCGCGAACAGGGGCGCGCCCGCAAGGCCGTGGAGGCCGTGTCCGCCGACCTGATCGCTCGCGGCCAGCTGGCCGGTGGCGAGGCCCAGCACGTGCTGGAGGCCCAGGCGATGATCGCCACGGACCCCGAGCTGATGGCTGACGTCGACCGGCGCATCGCCGTCGGCAGCACGGCGGAGCGCGGGGTATACGACGCGTTCGCCTCCTACCGGGATCTGCTCGCGGGTGCCGGGGAGTACATGGCCGGGCGGGTGGCCGACCTGGACGACGTCCGGAACCGGATCGTGGCGCGGCTGCTGGGCGTGCCGATGCCGGGCGTGCCGGACAGCGACGAGCCGTACGTGCTGATCGCGCGGGACCTGGCTCCCGCCGACACCGCGCTGCTCGACCCGGCGCTCGTCCTCGGCTTCGTGACCGAGGAGGGCGGGCCGACCAGTCACAGCGCGATCCTCGCGCGGGCGCTGGGCGTGCCGGCGATCGTGGCGCTCCCGGGTGCCGGGGAGATCGCCGAGGGTACGGTCATCGCGGTGGACGGCAGCACCGGCGACCTGTTCGTCGAGCCGACCCCGGAGAAGCGGGCGGAGCTGGAGGCCGCGGCCGCCGAGCGCAAGGCCGCTCTCGCGGCCTCGTCCGGTCCGGGTGCGACGTCCGACGGCCACAAGGTGCCGCTGCTGGCCAACGTGGGCGGTCCGGCGGACGTGCCGGCGGCCGTGGAGGCCGGGGCCGAGGGCGTGGGCCTGTTCCGCACCGAGTTCCTGTTCCTGGACGACAGCAAGAAGGCGCCGTCCGAGGAGAAGCAGATCGAGTCGTACCGCAAGGTGCTGGAGGCGTTCCCGGAGGGCCGGGTCGTCGTGCGCGTCCTGGACGCGGGCGCCGACAAGCCGCTGGAGTTCCTGACGCCGGCCGACGAGCCGAATCCGGCGCTGGGCGTGCGCGGTCTGCGGTCGCTGCTGGACCACCCGGACGTGCTGCGCACGCAGCTGACCGCGCTGGCCAAGGCTGCCGAGGGGCTGCCGGTCCACCTTGAGGTCATGGCCCCGATGGTGGCGGACCGGACGGACGCGCGGGCGTTCGCGGACGCGTGCCGCGAGGCGGGGCTGAGGGCGAAGTTCGGGGCGATGGTGGAGATCCCCTCCGCCGCGCTGCGGGCGCGCTCGATCCTCCAGGAGGTCGAGTTCCTTTCGCTGGGCACCAATGACCTGGCCCAGTACGCGTTCGCCGCGGACCGTCAGGTCGGTGCGGTGTCGCGGCTCCAGGACCCGTGGCAGCCGGCGCTCCTGGACCTGATCGCGATGTCGGCCGAGGCCGCCCGCGCGGAGGGCAAGAGCTGCGGTGTCTGCGGCGAGGCCGCTTCCGACCCGCTGCTGGCCTGTGTGCTGACGGGTCTGGGTGTCACCTCTCTGTCGATGGGTGCCGCTTCGATTCCCTACGTGCGGGCGACGCTCGCCAAGTACACGCTGGCGCAGTGCGAGCGTGCCGCGGCCGCGGCGCGTGCGGCCGACAGTGCCGAGGAGGCCCGCGTGGCCGCGCAGGCGGTGCTGTCCGGGGAGTAGCCGGGCGGGGTGGTGTCGATCGAGGGGCCTTCGCCGGTGGCGGGGGCCCCTCGGTCGTCTCTCGTGTCGGGCCGGGCGGCCGGACACCCGCTAGTGGTGGGGTGTGGGGTCGTCCACCTCGTAGCCGGGGCAGTATTCGACGCCGGATTCGGGGGGCACGGGGTCCCCGGTGTCGGCGTCCGTGCAGTAGGCGTTGAACACGGAGGCCGCGGAGAGCGGGACCAGGCGTCCACGGTCCAGGCGCCAGCCGTGGACGCGGTCGGGCAGCCCCTCGGTGGTGCTGCGCAGTACGAGTCCTCCGGGGCCGCCGAGGGCGAGTCCGGCGGCGAGGACGCTCACGAAGTCGAGGCTTTCGCGGCCCTCGATGCGGGCCGGGCCGTCCCGGTCCGCGGTGACCTCGGCGTGCAGGACGGCGACGAGCTGTTCGTCCTGGGTGGGGACGCTGCAGACGAGGTGGTGGTGGCCGGGGCCGGCGCCGTCGACGAGGCGGCTGAGCGTTCCGGTGGCCCGGGCGAAGGAGGCGTGGCCGATGTCCTCGCCGCAGTCGGCGCAGCTGCCGACGCCGGCGAGGAGCGTGGTCGCGTACTCCCAGGTGGCCTGGCGGACGGCCTCGTCGACGAGGAGCGGGACGAGTTCGTCGACGGGCTGGCCGGTGTAGGGCAGTACGACGCTGGTGCCGGCGAGTTCGGCGGTGAAGCGGGTGCGGCTTTCGGCGGTGTCCGGGTCGATGCCGTGTTCCGTGCAGAACTCGGCGTACTCGGCGGGGTCGAAGAGGGCGACGGTGGTGTGGATGCCCTGGGCCGCGAGGGACCGGAGCAGGCCGTCGACGTGCCGGAGGTAGTCGGTGTAGTCGTCGTGGTGGTCGAAGGTGAAGCTGCGGTAGCCGCGCATGGCCGCGAAGTCCCCGGCGTCGGCCAGGAGGCCTACGGTGCTGGGGACTTCGCGGCGCAGCATGCGGCGCCGGGTGGTGCGGCCGGCGGTGCGGCGCGTGTGGTGACGTGTCCGTGGCATGGCTCCCCCTGAGTGGTGCATCGAGCGCATTCGATTGCTCACTCACGGTAACCAACGCCACTGACAGTGACCTCAGTCGCGGGTGCGGGTGCGGCCCAGCTCCTCGTAGAAGTGGAGGAGGTCGATGTCGTCGACCGAGCCGGGGTTGACCGCCTTGGCCATGGGCGTGCCCTGGAGGAGGCGCTTGACCGGGACCTCGATGCGCTTGCCCGTCAGGGTGTGCGGGATGGCGGGGACCTCGATCACCTCGTCGGGGACGTGGCGCGGGGAGAGCTCCTCGCGGATCGTCGCCTTGATGCGTCCGCGCAGGTCGTCGTCGAGGGTCGCGCCGGGTGCGAGGTGGACGAACAGCGGCATCCAGTAGCCGCCGTTCGGTTCCTCCAGGCCGATGACCAGGGACTCCTTGATCTCGGGGAGGCGTTCGACGGCCTCGTAGATGTCGGCGGAGCCCATCCGGACGCCCTGCCGGTTCAGGGTGGAGTCGGAGCGTCCGTGGATGACGACGGAGCCGTGGTCGGTGATCGTGATCCAGTCCCCGTGGCGCCAGACGCCGGGGAACATCTCGAAGTAGCTGTCGCGGTAGCGGCTGCCGTCCTCGTCGTTCCAGAACCGGATCGGCATGGACGGCATCGGGTTGGTGACGACCAGCTCGCCGACCTCGCCGGTCAGCGGCTTGCCGGACGGGTCCCAGGACTGGAGGTCGGTGCCGAGGCAGGCGGCCTGGAGCTCGCCGATGTGGACGGGGAGGGTGGGGACGGCGCCGGCGAAGCAGCTGCAGACGTCGGTGCCGCCGCTGACGGAGGCGATCCACAGGTCCTCGGCGACCTCGTCGTGGAGCCAGCGGAAGCCGTCGGGCGGCAGCGGCGAGCCGGTCGTGGCCACGCACTTCACGGCGGACAGGTCGAAGTCGCGTGCGGGGTGGACGTCGGCCTTGCGGCAGGCCATGACGTACGCGGCGGAGGTGCCGTACAGGGTGGCCCCGGTCCGCTCGGCGATCCGCCACTGGGCCCCGGTGTCGGGGTAGCCCGGGCTGCCGTCGTAGAGGACGACCGTCGTGCCGGTGAGGAGGCCGGAGACGAGGAAGTTCCACATCATCCAGCCGGTGGAGGTGTACCAGAAGAACCGGTCCTCGGGGCCGAGGTCGCAGTGCAGGCCGAGCTGCTTGAGGTGCTCCAGGAGGATGCCGCCCTGGGACTGCACGATCGCCTTGGGCAGGCCCGTCGTACCGGAGGAGTAGAGCACCCAGAGCGGGTGGTCGAACGGGACCGGCTCGAAAACCGGCTCGACGTCGCCGGAGGTCAGGTCCGACCAGGCCAGGGCGCCTTCGGGGGCCGGCGTGCCGAGCAGCGGGATGTGGACGACGGCGCGCAGCGAGGGGAGCTCGGCGCGCAGTTCGGCGACGGTGTCGCGGCGGTCGTGCTCCTTGCCGCCGTAGCGGTAGCCGTCGACGGTGAACAGAACCACCGGCTCGACCTGCTGGAAGCGGTCGAGGACGCTGCGGGCGCCGAAGTCGGGGGCGCAGGAGGTCCACACGGCGCCGACGGCGGCCGTGGCGAGGAGCGCGGTGACGGCTTCGGGGATGTTGGGGAGGTAGCCGCTCACCAGGTCGCCGGGGCGTACGCCGAGGGCGCGCAGCTCGGCGGCGAGCGCGCCGACCTGGCGGCGGAGCGCGGCCCAGCTGACGGGGGTGGCCTCGTGGGTCTCGTCGACGTGCAGGAGGGCGGCGTCTTCGGCGCGCGCGGGGTCCTCGCCGGCGCGCAGGGCGTGCTCGGCGTAGTTGAGGGTGGCTCCGGTGAACCAGTGCGCGCCCGGCATGGAGCGGTCCTCGAGGACGGACCGGTAGGGGGTGGTGAACCGGACGTCGAACCATTCGGCGACGGCCTGCCAGAAGATGTCGAGCTCGTCGACGGACCAGCGGTGCAGCGCGGGGTAGCCACCGTCCGCGGGGGCTCCGAACCGCTCCGCGGCCCAGGCCTGGAAGGCGGTGATGCGGGCTGCGGCGATCCGCTCGGGGCTCGGGGACCAGAGGGGTTCCGGCTGGGTGGCTGAGGTCATGGGTCGGCTCCCGGTCAAGTCTGCGGCGCGCGCGGTGTGCGTGGGTGTGTGCGGTGCCGTTCGCGCGATGGGTGTGCGCGGCGGCTCACAGGGACCATGCCATGTGATCTACGTCCGCACCAGGGGCCTCATGGACGAGTGAACGGAAGTTGAACGGTGCCCGCTCGATGGGCGGCCGGTGGCAGGGTGAGCAGCATGAACGGTCGTGATCTGGTGCGTGCGGTGAAAGAGATCGGTACGGAGCGCGGGCGGCGCGCGTGGCGCTCGGCCTGGCGCAACCGGCGCGTGGACGCGGTGGGGCTCCCGCGCCGGGGCGCGGAGCGGGCCCGGGTGCCGGGCCTGCTGACCGGTACGGAACCGCGGCCGGGCGGAGGGGTGCTGCGGTTCACCCGCTCGGAGCTGCTCGTACGGGTCACGGTGGGCGGCGCGGTGTTCTGGGGCTGGGACGGGGCCGGGCCCACGCCCTCGTACGCGCTGGTGGGCAGCGGGCCCGAGCCCGACCCGCGGGCCGTGCTGGAACCGGACACCGGCGGCGGCTGGCGGGTGGTCTCGGAGCGGGTGACGGTGGCGGTGTCCCGGCACGGTGCGGTCGAGGTGCGGACGCCGGGCGGGACGGTGCTGCGCCGGGAGCTGCCGCCGCGCTGGTGGGAGCCGGCGGAGCCGGTCGCCGGGGCGCCGGCCGAGGCGCGGTGGCTCCAGCGGGCCGAGGTACCGGCGGACGCACGGTTCTTCGGGCTGGGCGGGCGGGCCGCCGGGCCGCGGCTGCGGGACGGGGCGTACCGGCTGTGGAACACGGACCCCAAGGGCGGCTTCGGGCCGGGTGACGACCCGCTGTACATCACGATGCCGGTGCAGATGGTGGTGGCGGACGCCGGAACGCACCTGGTGTTCCACGACAACTCCTGGGACGGCCGGGTGGCGCTGCGCGAGGGCGAGGAGGGCGCCGGGTCGGGGGCGGACCGCCCGGGGACGAGCGAGCTGCGCATGGAGGGCGGGCCGCTGCGCTGCTGGGTGCTGGTGGGGACGCCGGCGCGGGTGCTGCAGGGCTGGTCGGGGCTGACCGGCGGGGCCGCCGTGCCGCCCGAGTGGGCGCTCGGGTACCAGCACGCGCGGTGGGGGTTCGGGAGCGCGCAGGAGGTGCGGCGGGTGGTGGCGGGCTACACGGCGCGCGGGCTTCCGCTGTCGGCGGTCCACCTCGACATCGACCACTACGACGGGCACCGTGTGTTCACGGTGGACAAGGAGCGGTTCCCGGATCTGCCGGGGCTGGCGCGGGAACTGGCGGAGCAGGGCGTACGGCTCGTGTCGATCGTCGACCCGGCGGTGAAGGCGGGCGACGCCGTCCACGCGTCGGGCCGTGCGGTGGGGGCGGGCGGGGCCTTCGTGCGGGACGCGCGGGGGCAGGAGGTACGGGGCGAGGTGTGGCCCGGCGAGTGCGCGTACCCGGACTTCACGGATCCGGCGGTGCGCGCCTGGTGGGGCGGGCTGTACGCGGAGCGGCTGGAGCAGGGCTTCGCCGGGGTGTGGCACGACATGAACGAGCCGGTGTCCTTCGCGCCGTTCGGGGACATGACGCTGCCCCGCTCGGCGCGGCACTCGATGGACGGCGCGGGCGGGGACCACCGGGCCGCGCACAACGTGTACGCGCTCGGGATGGCGCGGGCGGGCTGGGAGGGGCTGGTCCGGCTGCGGGCCGCGGGGCGGCCGGG
>NZ_JBHYVA010000345.1:0-1045 GCF_042750055.1 Streptomyces sp. NPDC059456 | reverse complement strand
GTGGGGTGGGTCCGGAGCGGGCGGGGGGGGGGGGGGGGGCGGGTCTCCCGGTCGGGGTGGGCGGGGATGCAGAGGTACGGGGGCACCTGGTCCGGGGACGTGGAGACCGGCTGGGAGGGGCTGCGGGCCTCGCTGTCGCTGGTGCTGGGGCTCGGCCTGTGCGGGGTGCCGTACTCGGGTCCGGACGTCGGCGGTTTCGGGGGCTCGCCCTCGCCGGAGCTGTACCTGCGCTGGCTGCAGCTGGGCTCGTACCTCCCGCTGTTCCGGACCCACTCGGCGATCTGGGCGGGGCGGCGGGAGCCGTGGGAGTTCGGGCCGGAGGCGGAGGAGGCGGCGCGGGGCGTGTTGGCGGAGCGGGAGCGGCTGCGGCCGTACTTCCTGACGCTGGCCCAGCTGGCGCGGCGGACGGGCGCGCCGTACGTGCGGCCGCTGTGGTGGGGTGCGCCGGAGGACCGGGCGCTGCGGGACTGCGAGGACGCGTTCCTGCTCGGCGATGCGCTGCTGGTGGCGCCGGTGCTGGAGTGCGGGGCGGACCGGCGGGCGGTGCGGCTGCCGCGCGGCCGGTGGTACGACACCGCGACCGGGGCGGCGTACGAGGGACCCGGGCAGATCCTGCTGGACGCCCCGCCGGGGCGGATCCCGGTGCTGGCCCGGGCGGGGGCGGTGCTGCCGGTGCGCTCCGCCGGGGGCGGGGTGGCCCTGGAGGCGTGGGCGCCGGCGCGGGGGCGCACGGGCGGCGGGGTCGTGATCCGGGATCCGGGACCGGGGTTCGGGGCGGGCGAGGTAGAGCGGTACACGGTGCGGTGGGCGGAGGACGCGGTGGTGGTGGAGGACGAGGCGGGCGAGCCGGTGCAGGGGGTGGAGGTCCGGGGGCTCGGCGCCGGGCCCGGCGCCGGGGGGGCCGGCGCGGGGGGGGGCGGCGCCGCCGCGCCGTGTCTCTCTGGGGGCCCGCGGGGGTTTTTGTGATATTTCCCCCCCCGGGGCCCGGGGGGGGGTCCACGCCGGCGATCGCACGGACACCGCCGCCCGTGAACACCGTGGAGTC
>NZ_JBHYVA010000344.1:0-8645 GCF_042750055.1 Streptomyces sp. NPDC059456 | reverse complement strand
CGCCCCCCCCCCCCCCCGGCGCGGCGGCCCCGCGGGGGCGGGGGGGGGGGTGTGTGGGTTATTGGGTAGACCCGGCGCCCTACCCCGGGGGGACTGACACACCAGTAGTGATCCAACCGCCGAAATTCTGGGTGAGGGAACGAGCCACCCGCGGGCCGGCGAGCGCGAGGGCCAAAGCGCGCAGGAGTGTGGACTTCCCGGAGCCATTGCGTCCCGCGATTACGGTCCAACTGCCGCCATCGCCGGGTTGGGGCAGGGCGAGCGCGTCAACAGCACGGGCTCCATGAAAACCCCGGACGCTGGAGAGGCCGAACTCTGTAACGTACACCCAGCCCTCCTTGTCGATCCTTGGTTCCCCCACTGGGGACGGCAGTCTCAGCTTCTCATGCGCTGCTGACACTGCCATCTGCCTCAGCTCAGCCGATTCGGACGATTCCTCGCCGAGACGCGATAGCCCCTCGTGCAGGGCGAGATCCAAACCGCACGACCCACCTCCGCACACTGGTAACGACGTCAGGCCAGATCGTCCGCGATGACCTCAGTCTGCTTCAGGACGCGGTCGACCGCGTCCGGCTCCTCGTCCGGGGGGTACCCGAAGAAGTTGAGCAACAGTTTGACCTTGGCGCGAATGCGATCTTGGGCCTGGCTCTTGACGCGCCAATCAATCGTGACGTCTCCCGCGACCTGCTCATACAGCTTGCGGGCGATCCTGGACAGGATGTCCTGTCCCATTTCCAGGGCCTTCGGATTGGCCGCGATGGCGTCGTAGAAGGCCATCTCGTGTTCAGACAGGCCGAGTTCGGCGGCAAGTGCGCGGGAACTGGATACCTCTTGGGCCATCTCGACGAGGAGTCTTGCCGCCTCGGCAGAACCGATGAGGCCGTTGTGATAGCGGTTCATCACGGCCTTCATCGCTTCGGAGTACTCCTTCTGTCGCGTGAGGTTGCTTGGGTGCGCTTCCTGGATTTCGCGGGCGATTGCGTCCCGCAGGGCCTTGAGCGCCAGGTTCGGATGGCGACTGTCCCTGAGCTGCTGCACGAAGCCTGCGTCGAGGTGAGAGAGATCGGGTTTGGTGAGGCCGGCGGCGTCGTAGATGTCCACGACGCCGTCCGCGGCCACCATCTCAGCGTTGAGCTGCTCGATCATGCGGCGGACATCCGCCTCGGTGGCAAGGCCGAGCTGCTGCCGATGTTCTGCAGTCAGCTTCTGGTAAGTCGTGCGTAGGGTCGCGAAGAAGTGGATGTCGGGCAGCAGGCCCTGCACGTCGGGATGGGTAGGGCAGAGAGAAAACGCCTGGGAGAGCAGGCGGCCGAAGTGCAGGAAGCGCTGTGCCCGGGTGGGGTCACCTGGCGGCAGGGCAGGCTCGGCCGTCTCCAGGAGGTCCAGGGCCTCGCGGAGCGCTTCGCGGTGTCCGACATCCCGCAGAACTGTCCGCCAGGGGCAGTCCCGCAGTACAGCATCGACTTTGCTCTGCATGCGGTGTACAGACTTGACTGCCTCGGTGATGTGCGCGCCGATGGTCTCCAGTTCCTGGTCAGCCTCCGAGTACGTGGCCAGCGCGTATTTGAGTTCTCTGGCTACGCCTAGGAAGTCCACCACTAGGCCGGAGGGCTTCTCGTCCCAGGTGCGGTTGACGCGCGCGATGGCCTGCATGAGGGCGGCGCCGCGCATGCGGCGATCCAGGTACATGGTGTGCAAGGGAGGGGCATCGAAGCCTGTCAGCCACAAGGACTGAACGATGATCAACTCAAGTTCGTCTTCAGGCTTGCCGACACGGTCCTGGATCTTCTTGAGCTGGGTTGGGGTGCGTACGTAGTCCGCGATGTCGGGCGTGTCCTTGCCGGGGTTGCCGGTGAAGACCACCCGGATCTTCCCGGAGTCGTCCGGGTACAGCTCGGTCCCAGGGTCGGGAGTACCGGTCCAATCCCGGCGGCGTTCGGCCAGAGCTTGGAACAGGCGGGCGGCGTTACGGCGTGAGGAACAGACGATCATGGCCTTGCCGGGGCTGCCCGTAAGTTTGATCATCTCCTGGCGGCGGTTGTCCCAGTGGGAGAGGATCGTGTCGGCGATGGAGCCAATACGTTCGGGAGCACCGATTAGGTCCTCGAAGCGGGCAAAGATGCTGCGTGCCCGGGCTTGGTCTTCCGCAGTGAGCCCTTCGACGAGCCCTTCGGCTTTGGCGTTGAGCTCGTCCAGGTCTATCCCTGTAGGGAGATTGACCTTGTGCAGGATCGGCTCATAGAAGACGGGCACGGTCGCCCCGTCGTCGACGGCCTGTGTGAGGTCGTACGTGTGGATAGTTGGCCCGAAGACCTGGTGAGTGGAACCAGTCCGGTTGTCGATGGGGGTGCCGGTGAAGGCGATGAAAGTGGCGTTCGGGAGGGCGTCGCGGAGGTTTCGGGCGAAGCCATCCTCCAGGTCGTAGTGGCTACGGTGGGCCTCGTCGACCACAACGATCACGTCACGTCGGTCTGTGATGACGGGATGCCGGGCGCCGGCCTTCCGTTCCTCTTCGCTCACCCGGAACTTCTGAAGCGTAGAGAAGACGATGCCCCCGCTGTCTTCTCGGCGGGTGAGTAGCTCGCGCAACTGGCTGGCCTTGGTTGCCTTCTTCGGGCTGCCGCTGAGCATTTCTAGGCTCTTGCTCTGTGCGAAGGTGTCGAAGAGCTGGGAGTCCAGGTCGATGCGATCTGTGAGCAGCAGGACCGTGGGGTTTGCGACCTCGGGGATGGTGGCGGCGAGTCCTGTGTAGAAGAGCATCTCCTCGCTTTTGCCCGCGCCCTGGGTATGCCAGATGACGCCGGCCCGACCGTCAGTGGCGACGGCTGAGGCGGTGGCGGTGATCGCCTGCCTCACTGCAACGTACTGGTGGGCCTTGGCAAGTTTTACGGTGTCGACCTCGCCGCCCATCCCCTCAGCGGAGAACGAGAGGAAGTTCGCGATGAGATCGAGGAAGCGATCGGGCTCGAGTGCGCCGTGGATCATGCGGTCGAGCGCGAGGTCGTCGTTCCGCTCGTGCTTGCGAAGGAGAGTGCCGTCCTCCTCCGCGTGCCAGGGGGCCATGTGCTGCCAGGGGGTATGCGGGGTGCCGAGGCGGGCGGTTATCCCGTCACTCGCGAGCGAAAGGAGCAGCGTACGAAAGACGCGATCGAGTTTGAGTTCGCGGCGGTAGTTCTGGATCTGGTCGTATGCAGATCTGGAATCGTCCGTGCCGCCTGCTTTCTTCAATTCGATGATGGCGAGCGGGATTCCATTGACGTACAGGACGATGTCGAATATGAAGACGCGTCCTCGGGCTCCCTTGACGCGAACCTGGTTCGCAGCGACGAGGTCGTTGCCGTGAGGGTTGGTGAAGTCGACAGGTCGGACAGTGACATGTCGTTCCTGCTGAGTGACGGGGGTGGTGTAGGAAACCTTCACGCCAGCCTTTAGGTGCTGGTAGAAACTCCAGCTCAGGCGGACCTCGTTTGCCGGGAAGGTGTCGAGCAGCCGCTCGATCGCGTCCTCCACTGCGGGCGAGGGCAGCTCGGGGTAGCGCGATGTGATGGCTGCGCGCAGGCGAGGGTAGAGGATGAGGTCGTCCCACCCTTTCCGGTGCCCCTCCCGGGGGCGGAGGTTCTTGCCCCGGACGTGCTGCCAGCCGCGTTCGGCGAGCTGATCGAGCGCGTGGAGCTCCCAATCCGACTCGGACATCGCACGGCCAGCGACCGTGCCGATCTTCATGTCCGTCTCCATAGCGTCCGTTCCCCCGTCGATGGTCATGCGGCGTCCTCCACGATCCTTTCGGCATCTTTGACACGGATCTTTCCGGTGACGAGCTGGGGGAGCAAGGTGTCGCGGAGGGCCATGAGAATGTGGTTCTCGCGACGTGCAGCTTCAGACCGCTTCTGCATCGGGTTGCAAACCCTGCTGAACTCGGAGAGGTCGGAAACAGACGGAATGGTGATCCGGAGTGCCCGGATATCGCGAAGGCTGAGGTAATCCGCCATGTCAGTCTGACCCTTGAGCCCACCTGCTTGACTCCAGAATTCCTTCCCCTGGAACCAGTGGAGCATGAAGAGAGGGGATACCGGGCTGCTTTCCGTGAGTCGGAAATAGCAAACTTGCGGGCTGTAAACGAACTCAGGGTGGCCAGCCTCGATAAGTGCTACGCGGCCGACGGTTCCCTTTGTGGTCAGGACGACGTCGCCTTTTTGGGAGACCTTCGGCCCCATAGCGCCCCGGTATGCGTTGCTGACGTAGTGGGTGAAACTGGGAGTGATGGCCCCATGGCCGACATCGGCTACTCGAAGGATCGGGAGCCCCGGTTCGCCGTGTTCGGACTGCTTGGTGCGGTATCCGTCTCCGAGCGTCATGAAACCGTGCTTGGCTAGTTCTGCCAACGTACAAGTTGAAGTGTCGGCATCGCCAAGGTTCACGATGCGTTCGTGCCAGGCCGAGCAGAGTTCATTGAGCGTGATGAGTTGACGCTCATTGGCTGCGATCTTGTTGTCGAGGGCGCCGAGGAGTTCAGCGATGGCTTGCTGGTCCTTCAACGGCGGCAAGCTGATCGGCCAGGTCCCGAGTGATCCGAGGGGGATGCGGTCGACGGTGGCTCCGTGGATCGAGCGAGCTTTGATCTCTGCCTGGAAGTCCGGACCCAGGTATGCGTAGAGCAGGAATTCGGGGACAACTTTGTCGCGCAGGGGGCGAAGCAGTCCCATACGGCGGCCGAGGCAGGCTTGCACCTTGGCAGGCATGAGAGCCGCAGCCCCGAGCTTCGTCTCGTATGAGAAGAGCAAGTCTCCTTGCTCTGGGGTGACGCGTCGCGTCCATTGGGCGAAGTCGGATTCGCTGAGGTGTGCCGACTCCGACAGCTTCAAACGACCGTTCTCCAAGCTGGAGATGCTGAGGAACCAAGGCCCTTCAGCGCACTTCACGGGCGTAGCATGCGGGCCGTCGTAGATCGTCGAGATCTCGCCGAGGGGCACGGCGGGCCAGGTCATCCGATCCTCCCCAACTGCTCTTCCACGGCCTTCGCTAGAAGCTCCGACTCCGCGAACTGTTCCCGCAGCAGCGCCGTGAGGCGCTCGATCTTCGCCTCTACCGCTTCCGCGTCCGGGTCGTCCGCGACTTCCGTCGTTCCTACGTACCGCCCTGGGGTCAGGACGAAGTCGTGTTCGCGCACCTCGTTCAGGGGGACGCTGCGGCAGAAGCCTGCAACGTCCTCGTATGCGGCTTCGCCCTCGACTCCGCGCCAGGAACGGAACGTCCCCGCGATCCGCCCCAGTTCAGCCTCGCTCAGCTCCCGCATCGTCCGCGTAGCCATGAAGCCGAGCTTTCGCGCATCGATGAAGAGGACTTGCTCGGCCCGTTCCGCCGACACCCACGGCGACCGCGCTGGCCGCTTTCCCTTCCCCTCCGCCAGGAACCACAGGCACGCTGGGATCTGCGTCGACCGGAACAGCTGTCCCGGCAGCGCCACCATGCACGCGACCAGGTCGTCCTCGACCATCGCACGGCGGATGTCGCCTTCCCCGCCCGACCTGCTGCTCATTGAGCCGTTGGCCAGGACGATTCCGGCCCGCCCGCCGACCGCGAGCTTGCTGACCATGTGCTGGATCCAGGCGAAGTTGGCGTTGCTGGCCGGCGGGGCACCGTACTTCCAGCGCTCGTCGCTGGCGAGTAGTTCGCCACCCCAGTCGGAGATGTTGAACGGCGGGTTGGCGAGGACCACATCGGCCTTCACATCACCGTGCTGGTCGTTACGGAAGGAGTCCGCAGGCTCCTCGCCCAGGTCCACCTCGATTCCGTGGATGGCGAGGTTCATCTTGGCGAGCCGCCAGGTCGTCTGGTTCCGTTCCTGGCCGTAGACCGAAACGTTGAAGCGGTTGCCGCCGTGCGTCTCCACGAACTTCTCGGCCTGCACGAACATGCCGCCCGATCCGCACGCGGGGTCGAGTACCCGCTCACGTTCCTTCGGCTCCAACATCTCCACGAGCAGCCGTACCACCGAGGGTGGCGTGAAGTATTCGCCTCCCTTGCGCCCCTCGGCGAGTGCGAACTGCGCGAGGAAGTACTCGTACACCTCACCCATCAGGTCCCGCGCGCCTACTCGCTTCCCGTCCAGAGAGATCTGCGACTGGAAGGTCAGCTGGTCAAGGAGTCGCACTAGTTCGGCGAGAGTGGGCTCGTCCACTCGACCGCTGTTGTAAATCCTCGGGAGGGTGTCCTTGAGAGGCCGGTTGAACTTCTCAATGGTCCCCATCGCGCCGTCGATGACCTCACCGACGCTCGGCCCGTCTGTACTCACCTTGGCGTGCTTGAGTACCTCGTTCCACCGTGCTTTCGGTGGCACATAGAAGATCCCGGCCCCGGTGTACTGGAGCGGGTCCTCGACCGTTTTGAGGATCAGCTCCTCCGAGGCCGCGCCTTCCAGTCCCATCTCGGCGAGCATGCCGCCGCCTCGTAGCGCCTGCTCCAGAAGCTCCCGCTTCTCTTCCATCGCGTCCGAGACGTATTTCAGAAAGACCAGCCCGAGGACGAAGTGCTTGTACTCGGCAGCGTCCAGGCTGCCGCGCAGCTTGTCGGCGGACTTCCAGAGGATGGACTTCATGTCCTCCGGCTTGGCTGGCTTCTTCTGGCGGGGTGGCACGTGAGGCTCGCTTCGTCGTGTAGCGGGGATCAGGGAGACGTCTGTCGCAGTCAGTCTCGTATAGATCTACGCCACATCCGTCGCGTGGGCGCAAGGTTGTCACTAAAGGATCCGGCCACGACCTGCTCAGTTCGCCCCTCCTCGGGCCGTAGCTGGCGACACGCTTCAGGGCGGAGTGGTCCAGCTCATTCAAGGATGTCTCCAACTTGACGGCATCTGTGAGGGGCATCACAGGCGAGGCATGCGGGTTCACCGGAAGAGGTGGATTAGCGATGAATGTCTTGTTGCTCTAGGGGGTGCGAGCAACGATCCTCTGTGTTGGGTCAGACGGCAGGGGGCATGGATGGCGAGCGTCTTTCAGAGGTGCAAGCGGGATGCCCGCGACGGCAACTACCCCTGCTTGCGTCCAAGGTGTGGCCATGCGTGGACTGTGAGGTATCGGGAGTTGGGCGGCAGACGGGGGCGACAGAGGGAGAAGTCGTTTCCGCGGAGGATCGGCTTGGACGGTGCGGACGCCTTCGCTGCCGCTGTGGAGAAAGACAAGCAGACTCGCGTGCGAGTCGATCCTGCTCGTAGCGCTGTGCCCTTGTCGGTCTGGGCCGAGGAGTGGCTTGAGCGACGAGTCATCGGTGAGGCGACCCGTTGTAACTACGCAGGGTTCGTTCGCAACCATCTCGTGCCGAGCCTTGGTCGCAAGCCGCTGGCTGGGTTGGCGCGGCGGGACTTTGAGAGGTTCGTTCAGGACATCTACCGAGGCGGTGCAGGGCTGGCTGCGTCGACGGTGAACGACCGCATGGTGATGGTGGCCGCCATCATGGAGGCGGCCGTCGTAGACAAGCGGATCACGGAGAACCCTGCCCGAGGCATCCGGATATCCCGTAGGGATGTTGTGGCAGTGGATGAGGACGCAATGCCGACGCCAGCCGAGGTGGATCTGATCGCTGCGCACATCGCGCCACCGTTCCGCCTCGCTGTGTACCTTCAGGCCGGCACAGGCCAGCGACCAAGCGAGGCCCTGGCCTTTTCCAACGAGTGCAGGCGGTCTGGCTTCGTCAGGATCCGATGGCAGGTCAGTGCCAAGGCGCACCTTGAGGGCTGCCAGACACTCTTCGTCCCTCTCAAGCATCGGCTGGAGAAGGAGTGCCGAGACATCCCCACCGCCCTGTTCGTCGAGCAGGAGATCGACGCTCATCTCCGCAGGTGGAAGCCAGTGCCCGTGATCTTCACTGGGCAGAAGGGCAAGCGGATACGACTCGAGACCTTCTTCGCTCCGCGTCAGCCTGGCGCCGGAGTGATGCCGTCCATCGCGTCCTACGGCTACCAGTTCAAGAAGGCATGCCTCCTGGCCGGCCTGGTGGACCTGGACGGCAAGGCCAAATACTCGCCTCGTAGCCTGCGGCACTTCTTCGCCTCTACCGCCCTGGCCAACGGTGTGCCGATCCATGAGGTGTCGTGCTGGCTGGGGCATCGATCGGTCAAGACGACGGTCGATATCTACGGGCACTTGCTGCCCGGCGCTTGGGAGCGCTGCCGGGAAGTCTTGCAGCGCTCCATGCGGCCCGTGCCTCCGGACGGGACGTCCCTGCCGTCAGAGGAGGCGAGCTCGAGCGTCGGCAGCCGAGCTGTGTAGGCGTACGAGGGCTGGCTGGCCTGTGTGGTGCTGGGATAGAACGCCCGTGCTGGGATGGTGCTGGGATGCCCACTGTAAAACCCGCGTTTCCGCAGGTGGGAGCTCTGTGCTACAGGTTCCGCTTCAACGTGTAGTCGTGCGCACGGTGCACGTCCGGCGTTGAGCCGAACGTGCACGTGGGGCTGGGGGGGGGGGCCGCGGGGGGGGCGCGGGAACCACCCGGCGCGCCCCCCCCCCGGGGCGTGCGCCCGCCCCCCCGGGGGGCCCCCCGGGCGGCGGGCCGCCGGCGCCCCCGCCCATCTCCGGCAGGGCCCCCGGCCCCGGTCAGTCGAGGTAGTCGCGCAGCACCTGCGAGCGGGACGGGTGGCGCAGCTTCGACAT
>NZ_JBHYVA010000343.1:3381-8692 GCF_042750055.1 Streptomyces sp. NPDC059456 | reverse complement strand
GCGGTCGCGGAGGGCGGCGGCGAGGCCTATCAGGGACTTGGCCTTGGCCCGGAAGAAGCCGGTCGGCCGGATCAGCTGCTCCAGCGTCTCGGGGTCGGCGGCCGTCAGCGGGGCGGGGTCCAGGTAGCGCAGCAGCGCGGCGCGGTCCGCAGCGCCCCGCAGCCCCTGGGCGGCCTTGGCCCAGGCGGCCTCCTCTTCCAGCTGGGCGAGCAGCTCGGGCGAGAGGGTGGCGCCGTAGGCGTAGCGGGGCTGGAAGGCGTCGACGTACCCGGCCTGCAGCGCCCCCTTGGACTGGGCGAGCACGGCCCGGCGGGCACCGGCCGGATCGGCGGCGAGGTCGCGCTGGGCGTGCAGGAGGGTACGGACCACCGAGGCGGTCGTCTTCCCGTCGGCCGACGGGCCGGCGACCAGCAGGGTCCTGGCGGTGTATCCGGTGAAGGCCACCTCCGCGTACCGCTCGCCGAGGGCGGTGCGCGCCGCGTCGTAGAAGCTGGGGAAGGTGACCCCCGCGTCGATGTCGCCGCGGGCCAGGGCCGGTGTCACCTGGTTCGGCGCGAGGTTGACCACGGTCACGTCGGCCGCCGACAGGCCGGCCGACGCCAGCATCCGCGACAGCGCGTACTCCACGTTGGTGCCCTGTGGGACGCCGACCTTGCGGCCCTTCAGTGCGGCGAAGCCGGTGACGCCCCGGTCGGAGCGGGTGAGCAGGCGCCAGTCGGTGAACCGGGACAGGTCGGCGACGATCCGCAGGTCGCGGCCGCCCAATGCGGCCGTCACGGCGGGCAGGTCGCCCACGACGCCGAACTGCGCCTGGCCGCCGAGCACGGCGTTGAGGGCGTCGCGGCCGGTGGGCTGGGTGGTGACGGAGACGGCGATGCCCTCGCCGGCCCACAGGCCGCGCTCCTGGGCGAGGTGGACGGGTGCGCCGCCGAGGTGGTCGCTGGAGGCGATGGTGACGGACGGGCGTCCGCCGCCGGCGGTCCGGGCGGCGGATCCGTCGGAGCAGGCCGTCGTGACGGCGGCGAGCAGGGCGGCCAGGAGTACGGCGGCCACCGCGCGGGATCTGGACATGGCAGAGCGGTCCTTCCGGGAGTGGGGGCGGGGTGGGTCGGGGCGGGGTGGGGGAACGCAGGGTCATCCGGCGGGCAGGGAGTGGAGATGACGGGCGATCAGGGCCCGCAGATCGGGGTCCGGCGGGCCGTCGGGCACGGCGTGGTCGGCCAGCACCCGGCCGGGGGTCCCGCCGAGGACGACGACGCGCTGGGCGAGGGCCAGGGCCTCGTCGATGTCGTGCGTGACGAACAGCACGGTGGTGCCGCGACGCTGCCACAGCTCCCGCAGCAGAGCCTGCATGCGGGTCCGGGTGAGGGTGTCGAGAGCCCCGAACGGCTCGTCCATCAAAAGGACTTCGGGCTCGGCGGCCAAGGCGCGGGCCAGGGCGACGCGCTGCTGCATGCCGCCGGACAGCTGGGCCGGGTACTTTTCGGCGCCCTCCTCGAGACCGACCTCGGCGAGCGCCGCCAGCGCGCGCCGCCGGCGCTCCGCGCGGGGCAGGCCGAGCCGCTTGAGCGCGAACTCGACGTTGCCGCGGGCCGTGCGCCAGGGGAACAGGGCGTAGTGCTGGAAGACGACGCCCCGGTCCGGTCCCGGTCCGCGCACCGGACCGGCGCCCGCCGTGACCCTGCCACCCGCCGGCGTCACGAACCCGGCGACCGCCCCCAGGACGGTGGACTTGCCGCAGCCGCTGGGACCCAGCAGCGCCGTGAACGACCCCGCGGGCAGGTCCAGGTCGACGGGATCCAGCACGGGCGCGCCCCCGTACGCGACGGACAGCCCGTCCAGCGTCACCCGCCTGCTCATGACGTGCCCCAGTGCACGAACCGGCGGCCGATCCCGGCCAGGACGAGATCCACGGCCACACCGAGCAGGCCGAGCACGAGCAGACCCGCGAACATCCGGTCCACGCGCAGGAACTGGCCGTCCACCTGGAGCCGGTACGCCAACCCGCTGTCCGCGCCGCCCAGTTCGGCCGCCACCAGGGCGAGCAGCGCCACCGAGGCGCCGTAGCGCAGGGCCGCGAGCACGGCCGGAGCCGCGGCCGGCAGGAGCACCTCGGTGAACCGCCGGTGCAGCGGCGCCCCCAGGGTGCGGGCCGCCCGCAGGTGGGAGACGGGCACCCGGGAGACCCCGTCGTGCACGTACAGCCAGACCGCGAGCAGCACGGCGTAGGCGATGAGCAGACGCTTCGCGGTCTCACCGATGCCGAACCAGGCCGTGGCCAGCGGTACCAGGGCGATGGCCGGGATGGGCCGGAGGAAGGAGACGAGCGGGGTGACGGCGGCGGACAGCCCCGGCAGGTAGCCGGTGGCGAAGCCGAGCGCGCTCCCGGTCACGGCACCCAGCGCGAAGCCCTGCCCCGCACGGGTCAGGCTGGCGGCGACGTCGGAGGCGAGCAGGCCGCTGCGGGCGCTGTCGGCGAGCGCGGCGGCGGTCCCGGCGGGCGTGGGCAGCAGTCCGGGAGCCACCGCGCCGGACCAGGCGGTCAGCGACCACAGGGCTAGCACTGCGCCGGCCGCGCCGAGGGCGGGGCCGATCCGGCCGCGGGCCCGGCCCGCCGGTGAGGGGGTGGAGTGCACGGAGCGGCTCCTCGTTCGTTCGGGTGGTTCATAAGTGAGGTCAATAATTGACGACGCTTATGAAGGGCGTGTTTCAGCAGTGCGAAACGTTCCGGGGCCACCCGGCCCCACCGCCGGCATGCGGTACGTTCACCAGCGTGTCTCGCCCCGAACCCACACCCGAAGCGATCGAGGTCGGACGGGTGATACGCGCCTGCCGCAAGCAGCGCGGAGTATCCATGGCCGTACTCGCCACCCGCTCGGGCCTCTCCCAGCCCTTCCTCAGCCAGCTCGAACGCGGACTCGCCACGCCCAGCCTCAGTTCGATCTACCGGATCGCCGAGGCCCTGGACGTCACCCCCGGCACCTTCCTCAGGCCGCCGGGCCGCCCCGGCACGGTCAGTCACGAGGCCGACCCGCAGGTGATCCGGGTGGACGAGACCGCCGGACAGGTCGCGCGCGTGCTCATCCCCGGCGGGCGCAGCGGGGTGATGGAGGCCTACGAGCACCACTTCGAGCCGGAACGCGGCGAACGCGGCTGGTTCCGGCATCCCGGCGAGGACTTCCTCTACGTCCTGGAGGGCGAGATCGTCCTGGAGGTCGAGGGCGAGGAGCCGCTGACGCTGCGCGCCGGCCAGAGCGCGCACCACCGCGGTGAACTCCCGCACCGCTGCCGCCTGCCGGGCCGCACGCCCGCCCGCACCCTGCTGGTCATCGCGAACGCCTAGGTGCGGGCGGCCTCGTCTTCCCGGAGGGCGGTGCGGACGCCGGTGACGACCACGGCGATCAGGCAGAGGGCGATGATCGTCTCGGCCCACAGGAAGGCGAACCAGTCCAGCACGCAGCCGATCGGGGGAGTGCCGGGGGCGGTGTTGCGGAACGCCGCCAGCGCGAACAGGGTCGCGGCCATCCAGGCGAGGGCGGGCCAGACGAGGCCCTGGCCGCGGGTCGTCAGGTACCAGGCGCCGATGAGCACGGCCGCAGCCAGAGCCCACATCACGAGCATCATGAAGACCGCGAAGACGATCAGGCTGCCCGACCGGGACAGCGCCAGCGCCAGCACGGCCTCCTGCCGGTCGGGTCCGGGCGTCGCGGAGACCGAGAAGAGCGTGTCGTTGTTGGAGAACAGCATCCGCACGGGCACCTGTTTGCCGCCGAGCAGGGCCTTGAACCCGATGCCGGTCTCGTAGGTGTCGAACGGGTAGTCGCTGACCGATCCGCCCGTGATCGCGACCTGTACGTCTCGGGTCGCGATCCGCTCGTGTGCCTTGAAGTCCAGGTCTTCGAGGGTCGCCGCCGAGGTCTGGAGGCTGAGGTCGGCCACCGGGGCGCTCTCCTCCTCCTCGCCGACGGCTCCGAGCGGAACGGCCCGGACCCGCAGCACCAGCTCGCGTGCGGCAGCGTCGACGCGCTGGACGGAGGCCTCCACGTCCACCCGGTCCGGAGCCGTGGATCCGACGGTGTGGACGGTGTCGATCGCCTGCCGCTCCGTGAACTGCAGCCACGACCCCACGGCCACCGCCACCACGATCAGCACCCCGATGGGAAGCAGGACCGGCAGGAGCGAGGCTCCGGAGCGGCGGGGGCGGGGCGGGTTCCAGGGTGGGGCCATGACGACTCCGGCGAGGTGAGGAGGGCGGCCTTCTCCGGGACGCGGGGCGGTGGCCGCAGTGCGATCCTCGTCGACCGGGCCGACGATCCACCGGACCCCGGGCGGGCGTGTCGGGTGCGGCGGCCGTGGACCGTCGGACGGGGCTTTCCCGTTGTGGTCATGTCACCGGTCTGCGACAGCGCTGTCCTGGAACGACGACGCCGGTACCCCCCGGCTCTCGGCTCCCGCATAGTGATCAAGACAGCACCGAGGAGCGGAGACCACCGCTTCGAGCGCAACCACCATGCACCCAAGGGGATTTCATGTTCGGCAACCGGCGCAAGGCCTTCCTCGTCTCCGCGGCCCTCGCGTGCGGCGCCCTGCTGATGACGGCCTGCCAGGACACGGACGCCACCGCATCCGCGGGCACCGGTGCCGGTGCCGGTGCCGGTGCCGCACAGGGTTCTCCGTCCGCCGCCGCGACCGGGAGCGCGGCCTCCCCGTCCGGGTCGCCGGCCCCGGGCGCCGCCAAGGGGACCAGCGGCGGGGCCGGCTCCGGCTCCGCTGCCGGGACCGGCGCCGGCGGGCGCAAGCCGGCCGGGCAGGTCTGCGGAGCCAACGACATTGCGTGGAGCACCAAGTCCGAGACCCAGGCCGGTGGATACATCCTGATCACCGCCAAGGCGAAGCCGGGCGTCACCTGCGTCCTGCCGGGCGCGCTGCCCACCGTGGCGTTCGGTTCCGACGGCACCCAGGCCGGCCCCGCGGAGCAGTCCGCCGGCAAGCAGATCACGCTGAGCGGCAACACCGCCGCCTACGCCGGGGTGAACCCGAAGACCACCGCGGCCAACGGCGGCAAGGAGCTGGACAGCATCATCGTCGCCGTCGGAAACAGCGACCCCGACCCGGCCTCCCTGCCCGTGGGCACCATCACCGTCGACAAGCCGGTCGTCACCAACTGGCACACGTCCCCGAAGGACGCCGTTCCCCTCCGCTGAGCCGTCCGGTCCGGCCCGCGGGGGGGGGGGGGGGGTGAGGGGGGTGTGTGGTGGAGTGTGTGGCTGTCTTTTATATAATGAGTGTGATAGTGTGTGAGGCTGGGGAG
>NZ_JBHYVA010000343.1:0-3371 GCF_042750055.1 Streptomyces sp. NPDC059456 | reverse complement strand
ACCCCCCCCTAGCGCTTGTGTGGGTGGGGTCTTGTTTTTTTTTAAATAGACAGTTTTTCTCAAAAATGCTCGATTATATCCAATATACAAAAAAACGTTTCAACTGCCTTGCGGAGGTTCAAATCGGGACATCGTGGCGCGGCTTTCGGCCGTGCGGCGCCGAATTGATTGCAGAGGGCACCGACCGCGCGGGAATCTTGATGTGCAACCGCGAACGCCGTTGAACGGCGTGTCGCGGTGCGGGCGGCCGACGTGCCCATGGGTGCGCAGACCGCCCTTCCTGCTCGATTCCCGTGAAGGAGAGATCGTGCTCTTGAAGTCGACGAGGATCGTCCGATCGGCTGCTGTGGCATTCGTTGCGGCGGCATCGCTCACCCTGACCCTCCCCGGCAACGCCTTCGCCATCGATCACGTCGAGTGCCGCGGCGGCGAGAACTTCCTGAAGATCTGGTCCCACAGCGACGGTCGCGAGAGCGTGGACTGCTACGCCAACAAGGGGCGGATCGGGTTCGGCGGCTGGTGGGTCGACAAGATCTCCACCGGAAACAACGACTTGATCTTCTATGACGCCAACGGCGACTCCGTGCGCATCAACCGCTGGACCGAGATCACGTATCCGAACCGTCCGCCGAAGGTCAACTCGATCGAGATCCTCTGACCTTCCGACGTCCTGACGTCCTGACGTTCCGACATCCTGACGTTCCGACATCCTGACGTTCGCCCCCGCAGGGGCCGGGCCCCCGGGCGCGGCCCCCGTGAGGGGTGAACGTTCGGCCATGGCGGGTCGCAGTGGCGCGCGGCGCGCAATCCGGCGCACGGGGGCGCAAGGCGTCGAAGATCAATTCGAGTGTGCGCCTGGCGGTGACGGTCGCAAATCCAAGATCGTCGGCTTGCTAGCTTCGGCCCGTGAACCCAACTCCCCCCGCTCCCGCCGTCAGGCCGGAGGAGCTCGACCCGTCCTGTGCCGGAACGGTCAGCGAATCGTTTCGGCCGGTGGTCCTGGACCCGGACCGCGACGAAGACGCGGCGGCTCTGGACGCCCTGCTGACGTCACCCGGCCTCCGCGAGGTCCACGACCGCATCGACGAGCAGCTCGCAGAGCTCGTGCACTGCCTGCATCCTGGTGAATCGTTTACCCCGGACGCTCTCGCCGCAGCCGTCCTCGCGGCCCGCGAGGGCAAGTCGTCCCGGGCGTACGGCAGCTGGGTGTGGTACCCGTGGTCGGGCCGGCTGGTCCACGTCCTGCCCGAGGAGGAGTTCCGGCTGGTCCGTACGGACCGGAACCGCGACAAGATCACCAGGGTGGAGCAGCGGTGCCTCCTGGGCCGCACCATCGGCGTCATCGGCCTCTCGGTCGGCAGCAGCGCGGCCCTGACCTGCGCCATGGAAGGGGTCGGTGGGCGTTTCCGGCTCGCCGACTTCGACCGGATGAGCCTGTCGAACCTCAACCGCCTGCGCGCCGGCGTGCACGAACTCGGCGTGGAGAAGACCGTGTTGTGCGCACGCCGGATGTACGAGCTCGACCCGTACCTCGACGTCGAGGTGCACCGGCGCGGCCTGGACGAGGAGTCCGTCGGGGAGTTCTTCGGCCCCGTCGGCGCACCGGGCGGCCTGGACCTGCTGATCGAGGAGTGCGACACCCCCTGGGCCAAGGTTGCCGCCCGCGAGCACGCGCGCGCCCGCCGGATCCCCGTCCTGATGGACGCCAACGACCGCGGACTGCTGGACGTCGAACGGTTCGACCTGGAGCCCGGCCGGCCCCTCTTCCACGGCAGGATCGGCGACACCACCTCCGCGGAGGTCCGCGGCCTCGACCGGGCCGGGCTCGTCCGGTTCCTGCTGGAGATCGTCGACGAGACCCGGATCAGCCCGGCCATGGCCGAGGCCCTGCCCCGCATCGGCCGCACCCTGTCCAGCTGGCCGCAGCTCGCCAGCGGGGTGATGCTCGGCGGAGCGCTCGTCGCCGACACCGCGCGCCGCCTGCTCCTGGGGCAGCCGGTACCGTCCGGCCGCACCTACGTGGACTTGGAGGAGCTGGTGCCGGCCGCTGCCGGTCCCGCCGAGGTGCATGCCGCCGGAGCCGTCCGGTGAACCACGTCCCCGAACTCCTCGGCGAGCGCGTGCGGCTGCGCGAGCTGCGGGTCACCGATCACCGGACCTTCGAGCGCATCCACACCCACCCGCTGCTCACCCGCTACCTCGGGGTCGACCGGATGGACCCGTGCCAGGCGCACGAGACCTTCGTGCGCACCCTCGCCCAGCCGCACGCGCACCCCCGGCGCAGGTACACGCTGGCCGTCGCCACCCCGGACGACGACACGATGCTGGGCACCATCGGCCTGCTGGTGGAGGACTACGGCAGCAATGCCATGATCACCGGACTGGTGCTGCTCCCGGACTCCCCGCTGCGCGGTCAGGGCCACGAGGCCGGACGGCTGCTGATGGCCTACGGGTTCGGCCCGCTGGGCCTGCACCGGATCTGGGCCGGACACCGGGCCGACCACCCCCGGATGGCCGAGGTCATGCAGGCTGCCGGCCTCCGTCCGGAAGCGACGCTGCGGCAGCTGTTCCGCACCCAGGGCAGCTGGCACGACGTCACCACGTACGCCGCGCTCGCCCCGGAGTGGACGCGGCGTGCGGGTGTCCACGAGCGGGCGATCCTGGCCGCCGCCGTCGGTGACGGGGCCGGCGTCCTCCAGCCGGTCTGACCCCCTGGGGGGCGCGGCGCCACGACGCCGGGCGCCCAGGCGGGTCTGCCGCCGGTGGCGGACCCCCAGGAGCCTACGATGTCCGGCATGTCCGGTCTGGTCGCCGTCCCGTACGTGCCTCCCCCCGTGGGGCGGCTGCGGTCGGCCGCGCGCCTGGCCCTGTGCGCGGCGGTGTCCTGGTACCTGTGCCTGTGGTTGGGCACGACCACGACGCCCGTGGCGGCCGCGCTCCCGGCGGTGCTGATCCTGCGCGAGGACGTGTACGCCTGGCCGCGGCTCGGTTGGGAGCGCCTCGCGGGGGTGGTGGCGGGCGTCGTGCTGAGCACGGTCTTGCTGCACTGGGTGCCGGACTCGTCGTGGTCGTTCCCGCTCGTCCTGCTCTGCGGTTGCGCCGGCATGTACCTGATGGGGCGGCCCGGCACCCCCAACCAGCAGGTGCTGATCAGCGCGCTCATGGTGTACGCCACCGCGGTTCCGGGATACCCGCTGGCACGGCTGGAGGAGAGCCTCGTCGGCGTCGCCGTGGTCGTCCTGCTCGGGCCGTTCCTGTGGCCCCCCGACCCGTACCGGTTCGCCGCGGCGGGGATGGACGCCTACCGGACCGGGGTCCGGGAGCAGCTCGCCGGGATCACCGGCGGGCTGGAGCGGGGCGTGGCGGTCTGC
>NZ_JBHYVA010000342.1:0-8737 GCF_042750055.1 Streptomyces sp. NPDC059456 | reverse complement strand
GCACCGAGGCGTTCCCCGCGTACGGCGGCCCCGCGGGCCCCGGCGGCCCCGGCGCCCCGGCGGGCCCCACCGGCGGCCCCGCGCTCGGCAGCGTCCCCGTCGGCGCCGAGGCGCCCCGCTGGCCCGGGCCCGAGCTGGACGACCCGTTCCCGGCTCCCGCCCCCGGCCCGGCCCCCACGCCGGTCCCCACGCCGGCACCGGCCGCCCCCGCGCGCCCGAAGCCGGCCGCCGCCGCGCAGCCCAAGAGCAAGAAGGGCCGCTCCAAGCTGGTCCTCCTCGCCAGCGGCCTGTTCGCGCTGTTCGGCGTGGCCTACGGCGCCGGGCTGCTCCTCAACCACTCCGACGTCCCCAAGGGCACCACCGTCCTCGGCGTCGACATCAGCGGCAGCCGCGACGAGGCCGTCGGCAAGCTCCAGGCGGCGTTCGGCAACCGGGCCGCGTCCCCGCTCACGCTCACCGTCGGCGGCAAGCAGGTCGAGCTCAAGCCCGAGAAGGCCGGCCTGAGCCTGGACGCCCAGACCACCGTCCGCAACGCGGCGGGCAGCGACTACAACCCCGTCACGGTCATCGGCTCGCTCCTCGGCAACCAGCGCGTCGCCGACCCCGTGCTGCCCGTCGACGACGAGAAGCTCCAGGTCGCGCTCCAGGAACTGGCCGGAACCGCCGGGACCGTCACCGAGGGCACCATCACGTTCGACACCGGCAAGGCCGTCGCCGTCCCCGGCAAGCCCGGCACCAGCCTGGACCCGGGGGCCTCCGCGGACCTGGTCACCAAGGCCTTCCGCGAGATGGTCGCCACCGGCAAGGCCGCCCCGGTCGAACTCCCCGTCACCACCCGCAACCCCGTCGTGGACCAGGCCGAACTGAACCGGGCCATGAAGGAGTTCGCCGAGCCCGCGATGTCCGGCAACGCCACCGTCAAGGCGGGCGGCAAGTCCCTCGCGTTCGGCGCCAAGTCCCTCCCCAAGATCCTCAGCATGCAGCTGGTGGACGGGCACCTGACCGAGAAGTACGACCTGGAAGCGCTCAAGGCCACGTACGGGAACGCCTTCGACGGCGTCCTGGTCATGCGCGGGACCGGCGAGAAGACCGCCGTCACCCCGCAGGACGTCGTCGGCGCCCTCCGCAAGGCCCTGCGCGGCAAGACCGCGGCCGAACGGACCGCCACCATCGACACCAACGCCGGCTAGCGGCCGGAGCTCCGGAGCCCCCGTCCGACCCCGGGCGGGGGCTCCGGCGTACGCGCGGCCGGGTCCGGCGACGGGACAGTCATGCCGGGCACATGACATCTGTCATCCACCAGTCACGACGGCAGACACTGCCGCCGGCATCCCTGTCCGGGGGAGTCTTCGGTCATGACGACGACCTCGGCGCACACCACCGCCGTGCAGGACACCGGACCCGGTGCCGGCCCCGTGGTGGCCTTCCAGAACGTGACCAAGAGCTATGGCGCGGTGCGTGCCGTGGACGGCCTCTCCCTCGAACTCCACCCCGGCGAGACCGTCGCCCTGCTCGGCCCCAACGGCGCCGGCAAGTCGTCCACCCTCGACCTGCTGCTGGGCCTGCGCCCCGCCGACTCCGGCAGCGTCCGGGTCTTCGGCACCACCCCGCGCGAGGCCATCGCGGCCGGCCGGGTCGGCGCCATGCTGCAGAGCGGCGGCCTGATGGAGGACGTCACCGTACGGGAGGTCGTCGCCCTCGGCTGCGCCCTGCACCCGCGCCGCTACCCGGTCGACGAGGTGCTCGGCCGCGCCGGGATCAGCGAGATCGCCGACCGCATGGTCAACAAGCTCTCCGGGGGCCAGGAGCAGCGCGTCCGCTTCGCCCTCGCCACCGCCGGCCACAACGACCTGATCGTCCTCGACGAGCCGACCACCGGCATGGACGTCACCGCCCGCCAGGCCTTCTGGGCCACGATGCGGGAGCAGGCCGCCCAGGGCCGCACCGTCCTGTTCGCCACCCACTACCTGGAGGAGGCGGACGCGATAGCCGACCGCGTCCTCGTCCTCAACAAGGGCCGGCTGCTGGCCGACGGCAGCGCCGCCGAGATCAAGGCCAAGGCCGGCGCCCGCCGGATCGCCTTCGACCTCGCCCCGGACGCCCCGGCCGACGAGGCGGCGCTGCGCGCCCTGCCGCACCTGACGGCCTACGAGCGCCACGGCGACACCGTCAAGCTGCAGTCGCGCGACGCCGACGCCACCGTCCACGCCGTGTACGCGCTGGGGCTCTACCCCCGGAACCTGGAAGTCGCCGGACTGGGCCTGGAACAGGCCTTCATCGCCCTCACCGAGGCCGAGGAGGCCCACTCGTGAACCAGCTCGTCAAGCTCGAGATCAGCCGCGCCCTGCGCAACAAGAAGTACCTGTTCTTCACCGTCCTCTACCCGGCCGCGCTGTTCCTGATGCTCGGCGGCACCCTGGACGGCACCACGAAGGTCATGGGCACCGAACTGACGATGCCCGCCTTCTACATGGTCTCGATGGCCTCGTTCGGCGCGCTGACCGCCGTCCTGATGGGCAACAGCGAGCGCATCGCCAAGGAGCGCGAGAAGGGCTGGGTCCGCCAGCTGCGGCTGACCGCCCTGCCCGGCCGCGGCTACGTCCTCGGCAAGACCGCCAGCGCCGGCGTGCTGTCGCTGCCCGCCATCGTCGTCGTGTTCGCCGTCGCCGCGGGCGTCAAGGGCGTGCGGTTCGAGGTCTGGCAGTGGCTGGCCCTGACCGTTTCCATCTGGGCCGGCAGCCTGGTCTTCGCCGCCCTCGGCGTGGCGATCGGCTACCTCGCGAGCGGGGACACCGTCCGCCCGATCACCATGCTGTTCTACTTCGGCCTGTCGATCCTCGGCGGCCTGTGGATGCCGACCGCCAACTTCCCGCAGTGGCTGCAGACCATCTGCGAGTGGCTGCCGACCCGGGCGTACACGGGCCTCGGCCAGGCCATCGAGCTGGGAGGCGCGCCGCACCTGAAGGACGTGGCGATCCTCGCCGTGTACTTCGTACTGTTCACCGGTGCCGCCGCATGGCTGTACCGCAAGGACTCGCTGAAGGCATGACGGGTGGGACGGGCATGACGGGTACGACGGGTGGCGCCGGGCCGACGGCCGGGACCGGCACGTCGGTGATCAAGGGCGGGCCCATGATCGGGCTCCGCCCCGAGAACCGCCGGCAGAAGATCGTGAAATCGCTGTGGATCGGCCTGTGGCTGTTCTACCTCAGCGCCCCCGTCACCGACCTGGTCAGCGGCGGCCACAGCCTCGGGGCCCGGCTGCTCGGCGTGCTGGGCCTCGTGACCTTCGTCGCCTGGTACCTGGTGCTGGTCTTCCGCACCGCCCGCCAGGACCACGTGCGGCGCGTACTGCTCTCGGTGGCGGTGCTCTCCGCGCAGGCCACGGTCCTGTCGCTGTGCCTGGGCCGGGAATGGCTCGTCCTGTTCGTGTACGTGTCCATCTCCTCCGGAGCCGCGCTGCCGGCGGAGCTCTCCCGCTTCACCGTGCCCGGTGCCACCGCCCTGCTCGCGGTCACGGCGCTCGCGGTGCCGGGCGGGGACGAGTACCTCGCCGGACTGGTGATCCCCGCCCTGATGGGCGGGTTCGCGATGGTCGGCATCCGCGCCATGATCCGGACGACGGTGGAGCTGCGCGAGGCGCGCGCCACGGTGGCGCAGCTCGCCGCCAACGAGGAACGCCTGCGGATGGCCCGCGACCTGCACGACCTCCTCGGCCACTCGCTGTCCCTGATCACGCTCAAGAGCGAGCTGGCCGGGCGGATGCTGCCCGGCAGCCCCGAGCAGGCCGCCCAGCAGGTCGCCGACATCGAACAGGTCAGCCGGCAGGCGCTGGTCGACGTACGGGAGGCCGTGAGCGGCTACCGGCGGCCGACCCTGCCCGGCGAACTGGCGGGCGCGAGGACCGCGCTGACCGCGGCGGGCGTACGCGCCGACCTGCCGGCGGAGCCCGTGGAGGACCTCCCGGAGAACGTGGAGTCGGCCCTGGCCTGGTCGCTTCGGGAAGGGGTGACGAACGTGGTCCGGCACAGCGGGGCGCAGCGGTGCACCGTACGGCTGGAGACGCTCCAGACCCTGGCGGGACGGGTGGTGGAACTGTCGGTGACCGACGACGGCGGGGGCGGGCCCGCCGTGGCCGGCAACGGCCTGACGGGGCTCACCGAACGCCTGGAGGCGGTGGGCGGGTCGCTGTCGGCCGGATCCGCCGGAAAGAAGGGCTTCCGCATGCTGGCCCGCGTCCCCCTAGGATCGGGATCATGAGCGCACTTCCCATCCGGATCCTCCTCGCGGAGGACCAGTCCATGGTCCGGGAAGCCCTCGCGGCCCTCCTCGGACTGGAGCCGGACATCGAGGTGCTGGCCCAGGTCGCCCGCGGCGACGAGGTGGTGCCGGCCGCGCGGGCGCACGACGTGAACGTCGCGCTGCTGGACATCGAGATGCCCGGCATGACGGGCATCGAGGCGGCGGCCGCCCTGCGGGACGCGCTCCCCGACCTCAAGATCGTCGTCCTGACGACCTTCGGCCGTCCCGGCTACCTGCGCGGCGCGATGGAGGCGGGAGCCTCCGCGTTCCTGGTCAAGGACGCCCCGGCGGCGCAGCTGGCGGAGGCGGTGCGCAAGGTCCTGACGGGGGAGCGCGTCATCGACCCCACGCTGGCGGCGGCGGCCCTGGCGGAGGGTGCGAACCCGCTGACCGACCGGGAACGGGAGGTCCTGCGGGCGGCCGAGGACGGAGCGACGAACGCCGAACTGGCGGTCCTCCTCCACCTGTCCCAGGGCACGGTCCGCAACTACCTCTCGACGGCGATCCAGAAGCTGGCGTCCCGCAACCGGGCCGAGGCGATCCGCGTGGCCCGCGAAAAGGGCTGGCTCTGACCCCGCCCCCGCCGCTCCGGGCGGGCAGGGGGGCGGGCGGGGTCAGTTCAGCAGGGCGCGGGCGGCCGTGGCCTCGCTGCGGACCCGCGCCGCCGCCCCCGGGTCGATCGCGTCGACGACCACCGCGTACGACTCCAGCTCCGTCGCGCCGGAGACGAATTCCCCCCGCTCGACCAGGAGCTTCGCCCGCTCGTACCGCAACGACGCCGGGTGCGAGGGCATCAGCAGCGACAGGTCCAGCGCCCACAGCGCCACCCCCGACTGCTCGGGACGGGCCGAGGCCCACGCCCGGATGTTGTTCAGGATCCGCAGCACGATGTCCCGCGTCCGCGCGGGCGTACGCGGCCCGGCGGCCTGTTCCGCCGGCCCCGCGCCCAGTGAGGCGCCCCCGGCGAACGGGTCCACCACCAGGCCCTCCTCCGGCTCGCCGAAGCCCACCACGAAGTGCCCCGGCAGCCCCAGCCCGTACACCGGCGCGCCCGCGCGCCGCGCGACCTCCAGCCAGACCACGGACAGGAGGATCGGCAGGCCCCGGCGCCGCCTCAGCACCTCGTGCAGCAGCGAGGACGACAGCCGGTCGTAGTCGGCCGGGGTGCCGTGGAAGCCCATCCGGCCGCCCAGCAGCTCCGTCACCGCCGAGGCCCACGCCTTCGCGCTGCGCAGCCCGTACGGCAGCATCCCCGCCAGCCGGTCCAGTTCGATCTGCGCCCAGTCCATGGCCCGTTCGTCCAGCTCCGGGTCCGCCTCCGCGGCGAGCAGCAGGCACAGCAGCGCCAGGTCCGGCCGCTCCGAGCGGGCCTCCTGGGCGAACCGCTCGCGGGACTCCGCGCTCATCGCCCCGCCTCCGCCGTCCGCGCCGCCCCGGCACGGAAGTGGTGGTACGCGTGGTGCGTCGCGAAGCCCAGGCCGTCGTACAGGGCGAGCGCCCCCGCGTTGTCCGCCTCCACCTGGAGCCAGGCCGCCGACGCGCCCTCCTCCAGCGCCCGCCGGGCCAGTACGGCCATCACCATCGTGCCCAGGCCCGCGCGCCGGTGTCCCGGATCGACCTCGACCGCGGCGAAGCCGGCCCAGCGGCCGTCCACGACCAGCCGCCCGATCGCCCGTCCGGGCAGCGTCGCGAACCACACCGACGGCCCCGCCACCAGCACCCGGCGGGCCACCTCCGGGTCCTTGACCCGCCCGTACGTCCCGAGCCACTCCTCGTCCGGGGCGCGGGTCAGCCGCACCTCGGCGGCGCCCGCCGCGGTGTCCGTGTCCGCGATCGGCGCCAGCGCCGCGATCCGGACCTGCGCCGACACCTCGTTCACCCAGCCCCGGCGCTCCAGCTCGGCGCCGAGCAGCTCCTGGGTGCCGGCCGCCCCCGTCGCCGTCTGCACATACGCCGGAAGCTCACGTTCCGCGTACCAGGAGGTCACCCGGGCGAGTGCTTCGTCCAGCGGGACCCCCGGGTCGCCGAGCGGCAGGACGGAGTTGGCCCGCCGGGTGAAGCCTGCGGCGGCCCGCAGCGTCCACGCGCCCAGCGGCTCGCTCTCCAGCGGCTGCCAGGCCCGGGCGCCGATCCGCGCCAGCTCCTCGAAAGAGGCCGCCGGACCCCGCCGCCGGGCCGGTGCCGGAGGCACGACCTTGCCCGCCACCAGCGCCGATTCCGCGATGTGGACGGACTCGCCGCTCTTTCGTGTGATCGTCAGCACACCTTGGTACCAGGATGTGAGAACCCCTACCGTGTCAGTGAACGACGGCGCTTCGTCCGCCGCGCTCTCCACCCGTCGTACAGAGACTCGTTTACCCACGTCAGCCGGGGTGATACGGATCTCCAGCAGCCCACCGGCAGTGATTTCCACAGCTCTGTCCGCCCCTCCTGTTCGGATCGTGCCCGGGAACGGAGATACTAGGCGTGGGCATCGACGACGCCGCGCTCCCGCGCGATATGGAAAGCCCTACCGAGGAGGAACGAGAGCGTGACCTACGTCATCGCGGAGCCTTGTGTCGACGTCAAGGACAAGGCATGCATCGAAGAGTGCCCCGTCGACTGCATCTACGAGGGCCAGCGGTCCTTGTACATCCACCCGGACGAGTGCGTCGACTGTGGCGCGTGTGAGCCGGTCTGCCCGGTCGAGGCCATCTTCTACGAGGACGACACTCCGGAAGAGTGGAAGGACTACTACAAGGCGAACGTCGAGTTCTTCGACGAGCTCGGTTCGCCCGGTGGCGCCTCCAAGCTGGGCCTGATCGAGCGCGATCACCCCTTCATCGCCGCGCTGCCGCCCATGGGCGAAGGCCACTGACGGCCACCGCCCCCACGGCGGAACGCGTGCCCCGGTCCCGTACGGCCCCCGTGCCGCGCGGGACCGAGGCGTTTCACGGCACATCCACCCGGTACACCCACCGGGACATCCAGTACGTCCAGCACCAGTAGAGAGCAGAGACCACCGTGGCCGCAGTATCCGCACGTCTTCCCGCCTTCCCCTGGGACAAGCTGGAGCCGTACAAGAAGACGGCGGCGGCCCACCCGGACGGCATCGTCGACCTGTCCGTCGGCACGCCCGTGGACCCGGTCCCGCAGCTGGTCCGGGACGCCCTCGTCGCGGCCGCCGACTCCCCGGGCTACCCCACGGTGTGGGGCACCCCCGCTCTGCGCGACGCGATCACCGGCTGGCTGAAGGGCCGCCTCGGCGCGAGCGCCGCCGGGCACCGCAACGTCCTGCCGGTCGTCGGCTCCAAGGAGCTGGTGGCCTGGCTGCCGACCCAGCTGGGCCTGGGCGCCGGCGACAAGGTCGCCTACCCGCGGCTCGCGTACCCCACGTACGAGGTCGGCGCGCGGCTGTGCGGCGCGGAGGCCGTCGTCTACGACGACCCCACCGAGCTCGACCCGGCCGGCGTGAAGCTGCTGTGGCTCAACTCCCCGTCCAACCCCACCGGGAAGGTCATCCCGAAGGAAGACCTGGTCCGGATCGTGGCCTGGGCGCGCGAGCACGGGATCCTGCTCTTCAGCGACGAGTGCTACCTGGAGCTGGGCTGGGAGGCCGAGCCCGTCTCCGTCCTGCACGACGACGTCTGCGGCGGCTCGTACGAGGGCATCGTCGCCGTCCACTCCCTCTCCAAGCGCTCCAACCTGGCGGGCTACCGGGCGGCGTTCATCGCCGGTGACGCCGACGTGCTCGGCGAGCTGCTGGAGATCCGCAAGCACGGCGGCATGATGGCCCCGGCCCCCGTACAGGCGGCCACCGTCGCCGCGCTCGGCGACGACGCGCACGTCGAGGAGCAGCGCGGGCGCTACGCCGCGCGGCGCGAGGCGCTGCGGGCCGCGCTGGAGGCGCACGGCTTCCGGGTCGAGCACAGCGAGGCCAGCCTGTACCTGTGGGTGACCCGGGACGAGCCCTGCTGGGACACCGTCGCCCACCTCGCCGAGCTGGGCATCCTGGTCGCGCCGGGCGACTTCTACGGCGAGGCGGGCGCGCGGTTCGTCCGCGTCGCGTTCACGGCGACGGACGAGCGCGTCGACGCGGCGGTCAAGCGCCTCGCCTGATCGCGTACGGGTCCGCGCACGCCCGAGGGGCCGGGAGCTCGTGCTCCCGGCCCCTCGGCATCCTGCTCGGCGCTCCGCCCGCGACGGGTCAGCCGCCCAGGGGGAGGCCGCCCAGCGGCAGCGCCTGGGTGGGAACCGAGCCGGCCAGCTCGCCGGTCGGCAGCCCGCCCGTCGGCAGGCCCTTGGCGGCCGGGAGCCCGCCGAGCAGCGCGCCCGCGGTGTCGGTGACCTGGGCGGGGGCGCCGGGCACGGCCTTGGCGGCGGTGTCCGTGGCGGTGCCCGTCGCGCTGGTGGCGGCGGCCTCGCCGGTGCCGACCACGTCACCCGCGGTGCCGGC
>NZ_JBHYVA010000341.1:0-8758 GCF_042750055.1 Streptomyces sp. NPDC059456 | reverse complement strand
GGTGGCTCCCCCCCCCGCCGGTCCTGCCCCCCGGGCGGCCCGCGGGGGGCTGGGTGGGCGGCCCCAGGCACAGCGCCCCGTGCGCCCGGACCCGTTCGCGCAGTTCCCGGTCCGCCGTGACCACGACGCAGCCGCGCTCCGCGTGGGCGGCGGCCAGTTCCACGATCCGGTCGTCACCGCTCCCGGGCGCCGGGTCCACCCGTACGCCGGGCACGGACTCGACGCCCCGGGCGGCGCCCTCGACGACCAGGATGATCTCCTCGATCTCGTCGATCTCCCCGGCCGCCCCGGCCGCCCCGCCGCCGAGCGGGTCGCGCCGTGCGAGGCGGTCGCGCAGCCGCTCGGCAGCGCCGCGCCGGTCCCGCCACCAGCCGTCCGGTACGGAGCCGACGACGTTCGCGGCGTCCACGATCAGCACGCTCATGAGCCCAGTATGGGCGGGCCCCCTAGAAGTCGCCGTAGTTGACCTGCCAGGTGGGCAGGCCCATCCGGCGCCAGACCGCGACCACCCGGTCCCGGTCGTCGAGCGACACCCGCACCGCGTACCGGTGGCGCACGTGCGCGTCGAACAGCTCCGCCTTCACCACGTCGTCACGGCGCGTGTCGCCGAGCGGGCGCATCCACAGCTCGTCGTACGGCACCTCGTGCCGGCGCAGCCAGGCCTCCGTCTGCGGGCGGTGCTCCTCGCCGCGGCCGGACAGCAGCACGATCGTGTCGCCCTCGGCGCGCCGGAACGCGTCCAGCGCGCAGCGCACCGGCTCGTTCAGCACGTCGATCTCGCAGCGCGAGAAGTCGTACGGGCTGCGGTCGCCGGTCAGCGCGAGCGTGCCGTCGATGTCGCACATCACCGCCGAGGGGAGCGCCGGGTCCGGCACGTACGGCTGGACCGCGGGCCGGTCGTTCAGCCACTCCGCGGTGAGCCGCCAGCCGCCCTTCTTGGCGTTGATCCGCTTGTCGTTCAATATCCGGATGACCTCTTCGCCGACCGGCCGCTCCCTCGCGGCGTCGCGGCGCAGGCACTCCTCCACCGGCACGTCGGTGAAGTCGTGCACCACGAAGGTCGCGCGCCCGGCGACCGCCGCCTTGAGCCGCTTGGGGATGTGCGAGGTCAGGTGCGTGTTGTCGACGACCACGTCGAAGCCGTCGTCGACGGCCGCTCGCACGGCCGCGTCCTGGACGGCCAGGACGGTCTGCTCGTGCCGGTACGAGCGGCCGCGCTCCGGGTCGGGCAGGTCGAGCATGGCCCGCAGGTCGTCCAGGTTGACGCGGCGCATCCGGCCCGCGGCCTCGGCCTGCAGGGCGCGCGCGGCCGTCGTCTTCCCCGAGGCCGGCAACCCCGTCATGACGTGGACGACGGGGCGTGCGGGTTCTTCGGACACTGGTCAGTTCTCCTCATCGGTCGTGAAGGGGTCGGACGCCTCCGGCCGCACGTCCCGCCATACGACGAGCTCGGTGGACCGGCCGTCCAGGCGCAGGAACATCGCCGCACGGATCCAGCGGTCCGGCAGCGCCTTCGCTGCGCGCGCGAACGCGGCGCGGTCGGCCGCCAGATGGGCGAGCCGCGCGTACGCCTCGTCGATGGCGTGCTCACGGCGTGCCGCCGCGTCCTCCAGGCGGGCGACCACCTCGCGGACCCAGGCGTCGAACTCGTCCGGCACCTGCTCCAGCAGCGCTTCGAGCGGCTTGCCGCCCGAAGCCTCGATGTCGGCGGCGGTGCAGTTCAGCCCCTGCGCCAGCTCCTTGGCGGGCAGGCCGGCGAAGCGTTCGATGCCGTGGTGGCGCCAGATGTCCCGCTCCGTGACACCGGTGACCAGCTTGTGCAGCCGTACGTACTCGGACAGCTTGGCCTTCGCGCGCACGCCGGAGGCGAAGCGCAGGACGAAGCCCTCGGCGTCGGTGCCGGCCGCGCTCTCGCCGCCGGGCAGCGTGTTCGACTCGGCCAGGGCCAGCAGTTCGGCGAGCGGCATGGCGGGCCACACCGTGACGACGGACCCGATGCCCTGCCAGTGGACCGCGGCCTCGGCGAGCGGGACCTCGGTGCCGTCCGGGCCGAACGCGGCGAGGAGCACCAGGTCCCGGCGGTCGCCGTAGTCGACGACGATACGGTTCTGCGGGTAGAGGACCTCCGCCAGGTAGGTCACGCCGGGGACGAGGGCCGAGGTGTCCCGGCCGTCGAGGTGGCGCCGGCCCCAGGTGGCCTGGGTGCTGATGAAGGAGCCCTTGGACGCGACGTGCCAGTTGCCCGCGTAGTGGAAGACCACGGCGAGGCTGCCGTCGACCTTGTCGTACACCTCGAACGGCTCGTCGGGCAGGGCCGGTGCGTAGGGCCGGCCGGCCTCGTGCTCGCCGACGTTGAAGAACTTCGGCAGCGGCAGCGCGACGATGGCGCCGGTGGCGTCGTCGGCGACGAGTCCGCGGCAGCGCATCGTCACCCGGCTCCAGACCTGCTCGTACTGTGCCGTCCTCGTGTACGTGTAGATGGACAGCGGCAGTTCGGGGTGTGCCTTGCGGGTCACGTGCCCGGCGTCGATGGCGGCCGCGAGCTCCTGCTGCGGCAGCAGGTCGTGCAGCGTCGGGTAGGCCTGGTTCTGGCCCATGGGTTCCTCCCGGTTCGAGATGGCTCATTCTCGCGTGCGGGAGGGGCGGCCCGGTACCGAATTATCGCTGGTCCGAGCTAGTGCGAGACGCAGAGCTCGTTGCCTTCCGGGTCGGCGAGCGTGGTCCAGGCGAAGGGACCCTGGCGGCCCTCGTGCAGGTGGCGGGCGCCCTTGGCGATCAGGCGGGCCACGACGTCCTGCGGCTCGTCGGAGCCGGTGCGGACGTCGAGGTGGACACGGTTCTTGACCGTCTTCGGCTCGGGGACGAGCTGGAACAGGACACGGGGTGCGCGTTCGAGGCCCTCGGGGTGGCGGATGGCGGCGCCGGCCTTCCAGACGAGGGCTCCGTCATGGGTGGTGGTGTCGTCCTCGCCGGCCCGGCCTTCGGCGATCATCTTGCGGATGAACTCCGCGTCGGTCCGCTCGACTTCCCAGCCGAGGGCGTCGGCCCACCAGTCGGCGAGGGAATGCGGGGCGGCGGAGTCGACGGTCACCTGGAACGTGTAGGCCATGGGCCGACCCTACTCCGGGTCGTTCGGTCGGTGCCGGTGGTGCGGCGGGTACGGTTTCTGCCGGATGTCCCTTTCGGAACGGGGTGGGCGCATGGACTTCGGCCACGTGGGGCGGGTGGTCATCGCCGACGACGAGCCCGTCGTCCGCAGGGCGCTGCGCACGGCCGTGGAGTCGACGGGGGAATTCCGCGTGGTCGCCGAGGCCGCCGACGGACACGAGGCGGTGGAGGCCGTACGCGCGCACCTGCCGGACATCCTGCTGCTGGACGTCCGGATGCCGCGGATGGACGGGGTGGGGACGACGGCCGCCTTGCGCGCACCCCGGCCGGAGGAGGACGCGGTCGCGGACGCGGCTGCGCAAGCGGAGGAGGATGCCGGGGCGGGGTCGGAGGCGGCCGCCGGGGCGGGCACGCGCATCCTCCTCACGACGGGCTTCGGGCTCGACCGCGACGTGGAACGGGCCCTGGTCCTCGGCGCGGACGCGTTCCTCCCCAAGGACGCCCCGCGCGGGGAACTGCTGGCCGCCCTGCGCGCGGTGCGGGACGGGGACGCCGTGCTGTCCCCGCAGGCGCTGCGGCAGGTCCTGGACGCACTGGGCCCGCCGACCGGCGCACAGCGCCTGCGGGCGCGGGCGCGGTGGGAGGGCCTGCCGCCGCGGGAGGCCGAGGCGCTGGGGCTGGTCGCCGCGGGGCTGTCGAACCGGGAGATCGGCGAACGGCTGCACCGTACGGAGGAGTCGGTGCAGGCGCTGGTCGGCCGGGTGCTGGCCGAGCTGGGCGCGGCGAGCCGGCTGGAGCTCGCGCTGCTGGCCCGTACCGCGGGCTCCGGGGCGCAGGGCCCGCAGGGGTGACCGGCGTTCCGGCGCGGCGCGGGTTCCTGCGGCCGTTGGCCGCGCTGCTCTTCCCGCCGGGGCCGCAGGACGGGAGCGGTCCGCACGGGGTGCTGCCGGCGCTGCTGATCGGGCTGACGTTCGTGAGCGGGGTGGTCGACGCGGTGAGCTTCCTCGGGCTCGGCCACGTGTTCGTCGCCAACATGACCGGCAACGTGGTCTTCCTGGGTTTCGCGCTGGCCGGGGACCGCTCGCTGTCGGCCGCGGCCTCGCTGCTGGCCGTCGCCGCCTTCCTGGCCGGCGCCCTGGCCGGGCGGCTGCGCCGCGGCGGGGAGCCGCAGCGGATGTTCGCCCCGCTGGTCGCGGCGCAGGCCGTCCTGGTCGGCGGGGCGCTCGCCCTGACGGCGGGCGGGGCCGGGCCGCTGCCGGTGGTGGCCGTGCTCGCGCTCGGGATGGGCCTGCAGAACGCCGTCGTGCTCCGGCTGGCCGTGCCCGACCTGACGACGACGGTGGTCACCCGGACGCTGACGGGCCTGGCCGCCGAGCCCTGGGACCGCACGGCGCTGCGGCGGCTCGTGTCGGTGGCGGTGCTGCTCTGCGGGGCCCTGGCGGGCGGGCTGCTGACGCTGCACCACGGATCCGGCTGGGCGCTGGCCCTGGCGGTGGTCCTGCTTGTGTGGATCGCCCTGGCTTCGGCCCTGACCCCACCCGAACACCGCGGCCGCGGCGCACTCTAGTGCGCGTCGGTCGGACGGGTCCGGGCCGGGTGGGAGGTGAGGAGGGCGGTGAAGGTCAGCAGCCAGGCGCCCGCGGCGATCCAGAGGAGGACGGCGCCCAGCGGGCGCAGCCATCCGACTCCGGTGGGCGCGGCCGCCGAGAGGCAGGCGGTGGCCGTCATTCCGAGGGGGAAGACGGTCGCCCAGCGGCGGATGTCGTAGTGCGGCCGCCACCGGCGCAGCTCGGCGGCGAGCAGGAGCGCGTACCAGGCGAGGGACAGCGCCAGCGTCACCAGCGTGGCCGTGCGCAGCGCCGTGTGCGCCGAACCGGCCCATACGGGGGATGCGGTGAGCTTCGACGCCGCCAGTGCCGAGATGGCCAGTGCGCCGCCCGCCACCCAGTGGTCGCCGGCGCCCCGCAGCACCTCGCCGAAGTCGAAGTGCACGAGGGCCACCGCGTACAGCACCAGGCCGAGGCAGAAGGCGGCCAGGGCCGTTCGGGCGAGCCAGTCGTGGTGGAGGGCGGCGGCCAGGGTGGCCGCGAGGACGGCGAGCCCCTGGGTGGCCACGCAGACGAGGAACGCCCCGCCGGGCATCCGCCGTTGCCAGTGCCCGATGACGGCGTACAGCAGTCCGGGCCACAGCAGCGCGGCCAGGGCGAGGAGGGCGGCGGCGAGGCCCTGCAGGCCGAGCAGGGAGAGCCGGGTGCCGAGGACCGTCGTGGCGGCGACGCCGGTCAGGGCGGGCGGTGTGTAGGCCTCGGTGCGGAAGCGGCCCCGGTCGGCCACGAGCCGTTCGGCGAAGTCGACGGCGAGGACGAGCCAGAGCGCGGCGGTGATGACCAGCGCGGCCAGGGACAGCACCTCGCGCCCGATCAGGTGCATGCCGATGGAGAGGATGCCGGCGGCCATGACGGCGGCGCCCGCGGCGGGAGGGAGTCCCGACCACCACGGGCGGCCGGGCAGGGAGAACGCCTTCACCCTGCCAGCGGACACCGTCCGTACGTGCCCCGCGAGCGCGGTGGGCCACCCGGCCCACACGGCCGCGGGTTCCGGGCGGACGGCGCCCGTGCCTTGACTTCCCCGGGCCGCTGCCCGACCCTCGGCGCTCATGGGACAGCTGGACGGCAAGGTCGCGGTGATCACGGGTGGGTCGGCCGGCATCGGGCTGGCGACGGCGCACCGGTTCGTACGGGAGGGCGCGCGGGTGTTCGTCACCGGCCGCCGAGAGGCCGAACTCGCCGTCGCCGTGCGGGAGTTGGGTTCCGACGCGGTCGGGGTGCCGGGGGATGTCACCCGGGCGGCGGACCTCGACCGGCTGTATGCCGCGGTCGCGGCCGAGGGCAGGGCGATCGACGTCCTGGTGACCAATGCGGGCGGGGGAAGGGCCGGCGGAGTCGCCGAGTTCACCGAGGAGCAGTTCGACATCGTCTCGGACCTGAACTTCCGCGCGACGTTCTTCACCGTGCAGCGGGCGCTGCCGCTGTTCGGGGCGGGCGGTTCGGTCATCCTGGTCGGTTCGACGGCCGGCTCGTCGGGGTCGACCCGGTTCGGTGTGTACGGGGCCACGAAGGCGGCCGTGCGGTCGATGGCGCGCAGCATGGCGCTGGAGCTCGCGGGGCGCGGTATCCGGGTGAACGCGCTCAGTCCCGGGCCGATCGACACGCCCGCACTGTCGCGGGCTCCGGCCGCCATCCTGGAGGAGGTCACGTCCGGGGTGCCGATGGGGCGGACCGGCCGCCCCGAGGAGGTGGCCGCGGCGGCACTGTTCCTGGCGTCGCAGGAGAGCAGTTACATCACGGGCATCGAACTGTTCGTGGACGGCGGCGCCGCCCAGGTCTGACCCGCGGTGTCAGCCCGGGGCACCGGGCTCCGGGCGGGGCGCCGTGAGGGTGAACAGCGCTCCTCCGGGGTCGCGCAGGGTGACCCAGCGGTCGGTGGCGCTGGACATGACGGTCGACAGCGTGGTGCCGCCCGCGGCGGTGGCGGACGCGATGGCCTCGTCGAGTTCCGGGACCCGGAAGTACACGTGCCAGCGGGGCCTGGTCTCGGGTGCGTGCGCCGCGGCGTCGGTGATCCCGCCGTTCAGGCGGGCTACGGGCTCGCCCGCCTGCCGCAGGACGACCTGGTCGTCCTCGTAGGAGACCTCGCAGCAGCCGGGGCGGCCGGTGGCCCACTCCAGCACCTCGCCGTAGAATATCGCCGAATCGAACGCGTTCCGGGTGCGCAGCTCCAGCCAGGCGGGCGCCGGGCCGTGGCCCACCCGCCAGTCCCCGGAGACCCCGCCGGCCCAGATGCCGAAGACCGCGCCGTCGCGGTCGGCGACCAGGGCGCCGCGGCCGCCGTTGGGGAAGGAGACCGGGCCGACCGCGACGGTGCCGCTGCGTTCGCGGATCCGGTCCGCGGCCACGTCGGCGTCGTCGACGGCGAAGTACGGGGTCCACGCGGCGGCGACCGGGAGGTCCGCGGTGAGGGTCCCGATCCCGGCCACCGGCACGCCTTCCAGTTCGGCGACCGTCCACCCCTCGCCGAGCCGGGCGGGCCGGAACTTCCAGCCGAGGACGGCGCCGTAGAACTGCTGGGTCCCCTGGAGGTCGCGGGCCATCAGGCTGACCCAGCACGGCGCGCCGAAGACCTCCCTCGTCGAAATCTCCACCGCTCGCTCCGTCCGTCGCCCCGTGCCATCCTCGCGTCCGGGCCGCCGCCCCGCACGTCGGCGGGCGGGGCCCGGCCGGGCCCGCTCAGCGGCCGGCCGCGGCGCCCTGCCCGGTGATCAGGTCGACGAGGGCGGGGATGCCCCCGTCCGCGAGGACCTTGCGCTGCCGGTCCGCGGGCGTTCCCCGCCGCAGGAGCCGGTGGAGCAGGGAGCCCACCTCGCGCTGGTCCCCGGCCTCCTCCAGGGCGGGGGTGATGTACTTCATCAGCAGCCACAGCACGTCGCCGGCGCTGCGCTGGTGGCCCTGCGGGTCGACGAGGGTGCTCTCCAGGCCGTGCCGGGCCGCGTGCCACATGGCGCCGCCCAGCAGCTCGGCCGAGCACTCCGGGGCGGGCACCCCCGCCTTCTCCTCGGCGATGGCGGTGCTGACCAGCGCCCGGACGATCCCGGTGAGCAGCACCGCGTCGGTGGCGTCCAGCTGCACGTCCAGGCACCGCACCTCCAGCGTGGGGTAGCGGTCGGAGAGTCTGGCCTGCCAGTAGATCTGGCCCCGGTCGGCGATCACACCCGCCTCCAGCAGCGCCTCGATGCGCTCCTCGTAGTCGGTGAGCGTACGGAAGTACGGCGGCGGGCCGCTGACCGGCCAGCGGCCGAAGACGATCGTGCGCCAGCTCGCGAATCCTGTGTCGCACCCCTCCCAGACGGGCGAGTTCGCCGACATGGCGAGCAGCGTGGGCAGCCAGACGCGCAGCCGGTTGAGGGCCGCCACGCCCGTCTCCCGGTCGGGCACCGCCACGTGGACGTGCATGCCGTTGATCAGCTGCTCGTCGACGAGACGGCAGGCTTCCTCGCGCATCTTGAGGTACCGGGGCTTGCGGGTGACCGGGACGGGCTCCGCGTCCCGCAGGGGCGCGGTGGCGGAGGTGCCGAGGCGGCAGCCGTGCGATTCGGCCGCGGAGCCGACGGCGTGCCGCAGCCGCAGCAGGTGGCCCGCGACCTCGTCCAGCCGGGTGCAGACGGGGGTGGCGACCTCGATCTGGGCCTGGAGCAGTTCGTTCTGCACCTCGCCGTCGTCGACCCACGGCCCGAGGCCGGCCGCGGCCCGCACTTCCTCCGCCCGGGACACGGGCAGATGGGTGACGGGATCCAGCAGGACGTACTCTTCCTCAACCCCGACCGTGATCATGTCGCGCCGGACTCCTGCCTCGATCGCTGAGGTCGCCGCCGCGGTCGCGGCCGTCGCGGTCTCCTGGGTGTCCTCGGACACCGCCGGAAGGACGATGCGCACCAGGTTCACCTCCTCGGGTCCTCAAGGCCCCCGCACGGGCGGCGCCGGATCCGTCCGCAGTCCCGCGGGCCCTGCCCCTGCCCGGTCCGGACCGCCTCGTTCGGGGCGGGCCGGCCGGCGGGGGCGCGGGGCGCGGGCGGGTGCGTCGGGGGGATCTGGCT
>NZ_JBHYVA010000340.1:0-8860 GCF_042750055.1 Streptomyces sp. NPDC059456 | reverse complement strand
GCCCGGGCCCCCGCCCCCCCCGAAACCCCCCCCGCCCAATCCCCCCCCACCGGATCCGCCGCCCAATCCCCCCCCCCCGGACCCCCCGCCGAACCCCCCCCCCCCGCCCCCCCCGCGACGACGTGCCACGGACTACGTCCCCGCCATCCGGCCCAGCTGCACGAGCGACGTGCCCCGCTTGCGCGAGGAGAAGTACGCCCGGCCCGGCGGCATCGGACGGGGCCGGACGTTGCCGATCAGGTCGCCCTCGGACGGATCGCCCGACAGCACCACGCCCTGCGCGCCGAGCTCCTTGATGCGCTGCATGAACGGCTCGTACAGCGAGCGCGAGGCACCCGCCGAGCTGCGCGCGATGATGAAGCGGACACCCGTGTCCCGGGCGAACGGCAGGAACTCCACCAGCGGGGCCAGCGGATTGCCCTGGCTCGTGGCCACCAGGTCGTAGTCGTCGATGACGATGAACACGTCCGGGCCCGTCCACCAGCTGCGGTCGCGCAGCTGCTGCGGAGTGACGTCGGTCGGCGGCTGCCGGCGCGAGAACACGCCGCCCAGCGCCTCCATGTGCGTCTGCAGGGAGCTCGCCATCGGCGCGTACTCCAGCAGGTGCTCCTCCGGCAGCGCCCCGAGCAGGCTGCGCCGGTAGTCGCCGACGACGAGGCGGGCCTGGTCGGGGGTGTACCGCTCCGCGATCTGCCGGCAGATCAACCGCAGCAGGTTCGTCTTGCCGGACTCGCTCTCGCCGAACACGAGGAAGAACGGGTCGCTCTCGAAGTCGACGAACACCGGCTCCAGGTCCGTCTCGTCGATGCCGATGGCCAGCCCGCGGCCGGGCTGGTCCCCGCCCCGGGGCAGCTGGTCGGCGTGCAGCAGCCGCGGCAGCAGCCGTACACCGGGAGCGGCGGCCGCCGCCCAGTTCTGCTTCACCGCCGACACGAAGGCGGCCGTGGCCTCCGACAGGTCCTCCGGGTCGTGCGCGCCGTCGATCCGCGGCAGCGCACCCAGGAAGTGCAGCTTCTCCGCCACCTGGCCGCGGCCCGGCATGCCCGTCGGCACGTTCGCCGCGACCTTGCGGTCGAACTCGGAGTCCATGACGTCACCGAGCCGCAGCTCCAGCCGGTTCAGCATCTGGTCCTTCAGCGCGGCCCGCACCTCCATGTAGCGCGCCGCCGTGATCACCACGTGGATGCCGTAGCCCAGACCGCGCGAGGCGATGTCCGTGACCACCGGCTCCAGGCCCTCGTACTCGGTCCGGAAGCCGCCCCAGCCGTCGATGACGAGGAACACGTCGCCCCACGCCTCGCCGGGCAGCTCGCCCGCCGCACGCCGCCGCCGGTAGGTGCCGATCGAGTCGATGTTGTTCGCGCGGAAGAACTCCTCGCGGCGGTTGAGGATGCCGCCCACCTCGGCGACCGTACGCCGCACCCGCTCCGGGTCCAGACGCGAGGCGATCCCGCCGACGTGCGGCAGCTCGGAGATCGACGACATGCTGCCGCCGCCGAAGTCCAGCCCGTAGAACTGCACCTCGCGCGGGGTGTGCGTCAGCGCGAACGCGGAGACCAGCGTCCGCATCAGCGTCGACTTGCCCGACTGCGGGCCGCCGACCACCATCATGTGGCCCGCCGCACCCGAGAAGTCGCGGTACAGCACCTCGCGCCGCTGCTCGAACGGCTTGTCGATGAGGCCGAGCGGCACGACGAGCCCGCCGGGCCGCGTGTACCCCTCCGCGTGCAGACCCCGCTCCGCCGAAGGCGCCAGCGCCGGCAGCAGCTGGTCCAGCGGCGGGGCCTGGTCGAGCGGCGGCAGCCACACCTGGTGCGCCGGCACCCCCTGGCCCTCCAGCCGGCCCACGATCACGTCCAGCACCGTGTCCGCGAGCGCGTCGTCCTCCCGCTCCGACTGCGCCGCCAGGTACGCCGGGTCCGGCGCCGCGTACACGACCGGCACCGGCGTCGCCGTGAACAGCGCGGGCCGCCGCTCCACCGGGAACAGCCCGACCGACAGGTCCGGGCCGCCCGAACGGTAGGTGCCCGAGACGTACGCCGCCTTGAACCGCGTCATCTCGTCCGTACCGAACTTCAGATAGCCCGAACCCGGTACCGAGGGCAGGTGGTACGCGTCCGGCACGCCGATCGCCGTGCGCGACTCCGCCGCGGAGAAGGTCCGCAGGCCGATCCGGTACGACAGGTACGTGTCCAGGCCGCGCAGCTTGCCCTCCTCCAGGCGCTGCGAGGCCAGCAGCAGGTGCACGCCCAGCGAACGGCCGATCCGGCCGATCTGGATGAACATGTCGATGAAGTCGGGCTTCGCCGTCAGCAGCTCGCTGAACTCGTCGATGACCAGCACCAGCGAGGCCAGCGGCTCCAGCGGGGCACCCGCCGCGCGCGCCTTCTCGTAGTCGTGGATGTTCGCGTAGTTGCCCGCCGAGCGCAGCAGCTCCTGACGGCGCTGGAGCTCGCCGCGGATCGAGTCGCCCATGCGGTCGACGAGGGTGAGGTCGTCCGCCAGGTTGGTGATCACCGCGGCCACGTGCGGCATCTGCCCCATGCCCGTGAAGGTCGCACCGCCCTTGAAGTCCGCGAGGACGAAGTTCAGCGTCTCCGAGGTGTGCGTGACCGCCAGGCCCAGCACCAGCGTGCGCAGCAGCTCCGACTTGCCGGAACCGGTCGCACCCACGCACAGGCCGTGCGGGCCCATGCCCTCCTGCGCCGCCTCCTTGAGGTCCAGCATGACCGGCGCGCCGTCCTCGCCCACACCGATCGGCACGCGCAGCCGCTCACCGGCCGACCGCGGCCGCCAGGTCCGGGCCACGTCGATCGAGGCCGCGTCGCCCAGGTTCAGCAGGTCCGTGAAGTCCAGGTTGGCCAGCAGCGGTTCGTCGTCGTCCCCGCCACCGGTGCGCAGCGGCGCCAGCTGCCGCGCGAGCGCCTCCGCCGCAGGCAGCGACAGCGTGTCCGGCACGCCCTCGTACGCGATCCCCCCGCCCGACTCCAGCCGCAGCCGGCCCGGCCGCACCACGACCGACAGCCCGCCGCGCGGCTCGTCCAGCTCGCCCGCGACCACCTCGACGATGGTCACGCCCTGCAGCCCCTCGGCCGCCGCGAACGCCGAGTCCGGCGGCACCAGCCCGCCACGGGAGTTCGCGTCCAGCACGACGACCAGGTGCGGCTGGTCCAGCACCGGCGACACGTCCCGGCTGAACCGCGGCCGGCCCTCCAGCCGGGGAGCCAGCAGCCCCTCCAGCTCCGTCAGGTCATCGCTGAACAGCCGCTTCGTACCGGCCCCGTCGACCTGCCCCGGCACCTGCGTGTGCGGCAGCCACTTCGTCCAGTCCCAGGACGGCACCGCGCCCGGCGCGGCCACCACGGCCACCACCAGGTCCTCGGGGGAGTGCAGCGTCGCCAGCTGCGCCACCATCGCCCGCGCCGCCCCGCGCGCCGCCTCCGGCTCGCCCGACACCGTCACGTGGTAGAAGGCCCGCAGCGACACCGCCACCGGCAGCCCGTCCAGCGACGAGTGCACCTTCAGGAAACGCTGCATCGCACCGGCCGTCAGCGGCTCCAGCTCGTCCACCGGCGCCGTGTCCGGCGCCACCAGCGGAGTCGACAGGCGCTGCGCGCCCAGCCCGAGCCGGGCCTGACCGAAGTCCTCGTCGCCGACGCGCCGCTCCCACAGCCGCGAACCCTCGGCCACGACCGACCACAACTGTTCCGGAGCCGGGTGCAGATACAGCTGCGCGTCGCGCTGCGCCCGCGCGGTCCTGCGGACCTGACGGCGGGTCTGCGCGAGGTACTTCAGGTAGTCCCGGCGCACGTCGGCCATTTGCCCCTGCGTACCGCGCCGGTGACGCACCAGCTGGGCCAGGACCATGCCCACCGTGGACACCAGCATCAGCACGCCCATGATGCGCATGAACGGCGCCGCACCCGGCATGAAGAAGAAGACGACCGACGAGCCCATGCCGAGCATCGGCAGGAGCTGCATCAGCATGCCCTCCTGCTGCCCGCGCGGAAGCTCCGGCGGAGCCTCCAGCCTCAGCTCGTCCGAAGGGACTTCGGGCGGCAAGGACCGCGGCGGGCGTTTGACGACGATCTGACTCACCGGAGCATCAATCCCTCGAAAACGGACGGGACGTCGCTACCGGCGCCCCCAAGTCCCGGGCGCGAAGGGGGTCTCCCCTGCGCGACGGTGATCCTACTTGCCGACAGTCGTGCATACTCCCGGTAGGGTGGCCCGCGCAGTATGCGCATCCGCGAATCCAAGGCGACGGCCCACGCACCCGCTTCGCCAACCAGGGGGGTCACACAGGTGAGTACGGCCGCAACGACGGGCTTCTGCAGGGTCACCGTCGTGGCTCCCGACAGCCGCATCGACGTCGCCCTCCCCGAGGACATCGCCGTCGCCGACGTCTATCCCGAACTGCTGCGCCTCACCGGCCAGACCCAGCCCGTCGGCGCCCCCACCGGCTTCCACCTGGTCCGCCGCGACGGCACCGTCCTCGACGGCGCCCGCACCCTCGCCGGCCAGCAGGTCCTCGACGGCGAGGTGCTGAGCCTGCGGCCGTTCGCCGAATCGCTGCCGCCCGCCGTCTTCGACGACGTCTCCGACGCCGTCGCCTCGGCCGTCGTCCGCGACCGCCACCGCTGGAGCGACGACATGCTGCGCGGCGCGGGCCTGGCCGGCGCCGCCGTCCTGCTCGTCCTGCTCGGCTTCGTCCTCTGGTACGCCGACCCGGTCCACCACGACATGCACGGCCTGCCCGGCATCATCGCCGGCGCCGTGGGCGTGCTCCTGACCGCCGCCGCCGGAGTCCGCGCCCGGGTCTACCGCGACCGCGGCTCCGCCGTCGCCCTCGGCCTCGGCGCCCTCCCCATCCTGCTGATCGCCGGCTCCGGCATCATCGCCGCCGGCTCCGGCGAGGGTCCCGGCCGGCTGCAGTTCCTGCTCGGCTGCGCCTGCGTCCTGGTCGCCTCCGTCGCCCTCGTCGCGCTCACCCCGAACGGGGACGCCCCCTTCGTCGCGGCCACCTTCCTCGCCGCGACCGGAACCCTGGCCACCTTCGTCGCCATCGTCACCGAGGCCTCCGCCACCGCGACCGCCGCCGTCTGCGCGCCCGTCGCCATCGGCCTCGTCGCCTTCCTGCCCGGCCTCTCCGCCCGGTTCGCCCGGCTGCCCATCGGCTACGCCGCCCCGCAGAGCGCCACCGACGAGTACGTCGACTACGCAGGGACCCCGGACCGCCACGAGACCGAGCCGTACGGCGACCCCTCCGGCGCCGACCAGCACGAAGCGGGCACCCCGCTCGACGCCGAGGCCATCGCCACCCAGGCCCGCCGCGGCCACGAGATGCTGCTCGGCCTGGTCGGCGGCTGCGCCGCGACCGCCGTCGGCTCCGCCGCCGTCCTCGGCTTCTCCGACAACACCTGGGGCCGGCTGCTGGCCCTCGCCACCGGGCTGGCCATGCTGCTGCGCGCCCGGCTCTTCCGCTACACCTCCCAGGTCGTGTGCACCCTGGTCGCCGGCCTGGCCGCCATCGCCCTGCTGATCCTGGGCCTGGCCCTGCACCCGCCGGCCGGCCTGGTCCGGGAGCTCGTCCAGTACCACGACCACGGCGGCCTGGACCTGCGTACGATCTGGCTCTCCGCCGCCGTCGCCGCCGGCGCGGCCCTCCTCGCGGGAATTGCGCTTGTCATCCCCCGCAAGGGCCTGTCACCCTTCTGGGGACGGCTGCTCGACCTCACCGAGGCGGCAGTACTGCTCAGTCTGGTCCCGCTGGCCCTCGCCGTGCTGGACGTGTACGCCCGGGCCCGCTCGCTCACCAGCTGAGACGGGGGCCGTGCGGCAGCCTGGTACGCTGTGTGACGGCCGTTTGTGTACGCGCCCCCGGAAACCTCTGGAGGCTGCGCTCAGCGGACCCCGCCTCCCGAGTTACGGAAGATCCCCAGAGAATTCGACCTGGGGCACTCGGTGGCCACGAAGACCCATACGAGGAGTACGCGTGTCGCTCGACGCCGCTACGAAGAAGCAGATCATCGCCGAGTTTGGTGCCAAGGAGGGCGACACCGGCTCCCCCGAGGTCCAGGTCGCCATGCTCTCCAAGCGCATCTCGGACCTGACCGAGCACCTCAAGACCCACAAGCACGACCACCACTCCCGTCGTGGTCTGCTGATCCTGGTCGGCCAGCGTCGCCGCCTGCTGCAGTACCTGGCCAAGAAGGACATCCAGCGCTTCCGCACGCTGGTCGAGCGCCTCGGCATCCGCCGCGGTGCGGCCGGCGTCAAGTAAAGACGCTGTGAAGGGAGCGGTTCCCACACTGAGGGGGCCGCTCCCTTTGCTGTACGTGCGCTCGCTCTACGTGCGGGACGTACCGGACGCTTTGTAGTCTGGACGCAACGTGCATGACGAACCACGTGCACAACTGAAGAGGAGGAGCGCCCTCCCAGGCCGCCGGTCCTCGGTAGTGGTACCCGGAAAGCCCCCCGGGCCCCGAACCGGGTACTTCGATCGAAGACCGGCCCGCACGCAAGGAGCGCTTCTCCGCACCGTCCGCCGCCACACGGGCAGCGGACGGAGACGACGAAAATGGAGAAAACGCTAGTGGAGAACGAGACCCACTACGCCGAGGCCGTCATTGACAACGGTTCCTTCGGCACCCGCACCATCCGCTTCGAGACGGGCCGTCTGGCCCGCCAGGCCGCCGGCTCCGCCGTTGCCTACCTGGACGACGACACGATGGTGCTTTCCGCCACCACCGCGTCGAAGAAGCCCAAGGACCAGCTCGACTTCTTCCCCCTGACGGTGGACGTCGAGGAGCGCCAGTACGCGGCCGGCAAGATCCCCGGCTCCTTCTTCCGCCGCGAGGGCCGCCCCTCCGAGGACGCGATCCTCACCTGCCGCCTGATCGACCGCCCGCTGCGCCCGTCCTTCAAGAAGGGCCTGCGCAACGAGATCCAGGTCGTCGCCACCGTCATGGCGCTGAACCCGGACCACCTGTACGACGTCATCGCGATCAACGCCGCGTCCGCGTCCACCCAGCTGGCCGGCCTGCCCTTCTCCGGCCCGATCGGCGGCGTCCGCGTCGCGCTGATCCGCGGCCAGTGGGTGGCCTTCCCGACGCACACCGAGCTCGAGGACGCCGTCTTCGACATGGTCGTCGCGGGCCGCGTCCTGGAGGACGGCGACGTCGCGATCATGATGGTCGAGGCCGAGGCCACCGAGAAGACCATCACCCTGGTCAAGGGCGGCGCCGAGGCGCCGACCGAGGAGATCGTGGCCGCCGGCCTCGAGGCCTCGAAGCCCTTCATCAAGGCCCTCTGCAAGGCCCAGGCGGACCTGGCGGCCAAGGCCGCCAAGCCCGAGGGCGAGTTCCCGGTCTTCCTGGACTACCAGGACGACGTGTACGAGGCCCTCGCGGCCGCCGTCAAGGGCGAGCTCTCCCAGGCGCTGACCATCGCGGGCAAGCAGGACCGCGAGGCCGAGCTGGACCGCGTCAAGGAGATCGCCGCCGAGAAGCTCCTCCCGGCCTTCGAGGGCCGCGAGAAGGAGATCTCCGCCGCCTACCGCAGCCTGACCAAGGCCCTGGTGCGCGAGCGCGTCATCAAGGACAAGGTCCGCATCGACGGCCGCGGGATCACGGACATCCGTACCCTCGCCGCCGAGGTCGAGGCCATCCCGCGCGTGCACGGCTCGGCGCTGTTCGAGCGTGGCGAGACCCAGATCCTGGGCGTCACCACCCTCAACATGCTCCGCATGGAGCAGCAGCTGGACACCCTCTCCCCGGTGACCCGCAAGCGCTACATGCACAACTACAACTTCCCGCCGTACTCCGTCGGCGAGACCGGCCGCGTGGGCTCGCCCAAGCGCCGCGAGATCGGCCACGGCGCGCTCGCCGAGCGCGCGATCGTGCCGGTCCTCCCGACCCGCGAGGAGTTCCCCTACGCGATCCGCCAGGTGTCCGAGGCCCTCGGCTCCAACGGTTCGACGTCCATGGGCTCGGTCTGCGCCTCCACCATGTCGCTGCTGAACGCCGGTGTGCCCCTCAAGGCCCCCGTCGCCGGCATCGCCATGGGCCTGATCTCCCAGGAGATCGACGGCAAGACCCACTACGTCGCCCTCACCGACATCCTCGGTGCGGAGGACGCCTTCGGCGACATGGACTTCAAGGTCGCCGGCACCAAGGAGTTCGTGACCGCCCTCCAGCTCGACACCAAGCTGGACGGCATCCCGGCCTCCGTCCTGGCCGCGGCCCTCAAGCAGGCCCGCGACGCCCGCCTCCACATCCTCGACGTGATGATGGAAGCGATCGACACGCCGGACGAGATGTCCCCGAACGCCCCGCGGATCATCACCGTCAAGATCCCCGTGGACAAGATCGGTGAGGTCATCGGCCCCAAGGGCAAGATGATCAACCAGATCCAGGAGGACACCGGCGCCGAGATCACGATCGAGGACGACGGCACCATCTACATCGGTGCCGCCGACGGCCCGGCCGCCGAGGCCGCCCGCGCCACGATCAACGGCATCGCCAACCCGACCATGCCGGAGGTCGGCGAGCGCTACCTGGGTACGGTCGTCAAGACCACCACCTTCGGTGCCTTCGTCTCCCTGCTCCCGGGCAAGGACGGCCTGCTGCACATCTCGCAGATCCGCAAGCTCGCCGGTGGCAAGCGCGTGGAGAACGTCGAGGACGTGCTCGCGGTCGGCACCAAGGTCCAGGTGGAGATCGCCGAGATCGACCAGCGCGGCAAGCTCTCCCTGATCCCCGTGATCGACGGCGAAGCCGCCGGCGACGAGGCCGACAAGGACGACTCCGACAAGTGACGTCGCGTAGTTCCCGTGTGACGGCCCGCCCCTCTTCGGAGG
>NZ_JBHYVA010000339.1:0-8869 GCF_042750055.1 Streptomyces sp. NPDC059456 | reverse complement strand
GGGGGGGTCTGTCGGGCCCCCCCCCGCCCCCGCGGGGGGGGCGCCCCCGGGGACCGGGGGGCCCCCGGCGAACTGCGCGAGCGCGGCCCCGGCCCCGCTGTGCCGGATCCCGCCGCCGGCGACGATCAGCGGGCGCGCGGAGCCCCGTACCGCCTCGGCGGCCCGCACGAGCTCGTCCCGGTCGGGCCGCGGCCGGCGCACCCCCCACACCCGTTCGGCGAAGAACTCGGGCGGCCACTCGTGGGCCTCGGCCTGGACGTCCTGCGGCAGCGCCAGGGTCACCGCACCGGTCTGGACGGGGTCGGTGAGCACCCGCATGGCTTCGAGGGCGGCCGGGATCAGGGCCTCGGGCCGGGTGATCCGGTCGAAGTGGCGGGAGACGGGCCGCAGGGTGTCGTTGACGGAGACGTCGCCGGCGTGCGGCACCTCCAGCTGCTGGAGCACGGGATCGGCGGGCCGGGTGGCGAAGGTGTCGCCGGGCAGCAGGAGCACGGGAATCCGGTTGATGGTGGCGAGGGCGGCCCCCGTGACGAGGTTGGTGGCCCCCGGCCCGATCGAGGTGGTGACGGCGTGGGCCGAGAGCCGCCCGCACTGGCGGGCGTACCCGACGGCGGCGTGCACCATGGCCTGCTCGTTGCGCCCCTGGAGGAACGGCATCTCGCGCGGGCCGCTCTCCAGGAGGGCCTGGCCGATGCCGGCGACGTTCCCGTGCCCGAAGATCCCCCAGGTGGCGGCGATCAGCCTGCGGCGCCGGCCGTCGCGCTCGGTGTACTGCTGCGCGAGGAAGCGGACGAGGGCCTGCGCGACGGTGAGCCTCATCGGGTCTCCTCCTCCTGCGCCCGGTGGAAGGGCAGCCGGGGGTCGGTGTCCTGCCCGGTCCAGGTGTCCCGGATCCAGGCGTGGTCGGGGTGGTCGCGGATCAGCCACTCCCGGGGCCGGCCCGGGGGCCCGGCCATGACGTTGAGGTAGTACATGTCGTGCCCGGGCGCGGCGATGGACGGGCCGTGCCAGCCGTCCGGGACGAGCACCGCGTCCCCGGTCCTCACCTCGGTGAGGATGTCGGTCTTCCCCGCCGGCGAGGGGGTGACACGCTGGTAGCCGAGGCCGGGGGTGTCGCCGTGCGGGGCGATCTCGAAGTAGTAGACCTCTTCGAGGCAGGACTCCTCGCCGGGATGGAACTCGTCGTGCTTGTGGGGCGGGTACGAGGACCAGTTCCCGCCGGGCGTGAGCACCTCGACGGCGATGAGGCGGTCGCAGTCGAAGACGCCGGCGGCGGCGAAGTTGTTGACCTGGCGCGTGCAGTGGCCGGCTCCGCGGATCTCGACGGGGACGTCGCGGGCGGGCCCGTACCGGGCGGGGAGCACCCTCTCGCACCGCGCCCCGACGAGCGCGAACCTCCCTCCTGCGGCGGAGCGGATCCCGGCCCGTCCGTCGCGGGGCAGGTACGCGAAGTCGGTGACGGCGGTGAACACGCCCTCGCGTCCGCGCAGTTCGAACACAGGGGCCGGCGGGCCTCCTTCGGGCGGCGCGCACCGGACCGTGCACCCCCCGGCCAGCGGGAGGACGATCCACTCCCGGTCCCCGCACGCGTGCGGGTACGTCTCGCCCGGGGCGAGGTCCAGCACCCGCAGTGCGGCGTACTCCATCTCGTGGGAAGCGGTCAGCGTCACGTCTCCAGCACCTCTTCCACTTCCCCGGCGTACGGCATCGCCGCCGAGCACGCCAGCCGCGAGGCCACGATCGCCCCGGCCGCGTTGGCGAACCGCAGCACCCGCTCCAGGTCCCAGCCCGCCAGCAGCCCGTGGCACAGCGCCCCGCCGAAGGCGTCGCCGGCGCCGAGCCCGTTCACCACCTGCACCGGGACGGGCGCGGCCTCCGCCACCGTTCCGTCCCGCCGCATCGCCAGTACCCCCTCCGGCCCCCGTTTCACCACCGCCAGCTCGACCCCGGCCGCGAGCAGCGCCCGTGCGGCGGCCCGCGGTTCGCTCTCGCCGGTCGCGATCGCGCACTCCTGCGCGTTGCCGACGGCGACCGTGGCCAGGCCCAGTGCCTGCGCGTACGCCTCTCCCGGCTCCTCCTGCCACAGCATCGGCCTCCAGTCGAGGTCGAAGACCGTGATCCCGGACTTCGAGCGCGCCTCCAGCGCGGCGAGGGTCGCGGAGCGGCTCGGCTGCGCGCTCAGGCCCGTACCCGTCATCCAGAACACCCGGGCGGCCCGTACGGCGGCCAGGTCCAGCTCGTCCGGTTCGATCTCCAGGTCGGGGGCCTTCGGCAGCCGGTAGAAGTACAGCGGGAAGTCGTCCGGCGGGAAGATCTCGCAGAACGTCAGCGGGGTGGGGTAGCGCGCCACTTCCCCGGCCCACCGGTCGTCGACCCCGAACCCGCGCAGCTCGGCGCGCAGATAGGCCCCGAAGGGGTCCGCGCCGGTGCGGGTGATCACCGCCACCCGGCGGCCCAGCCGGGCCGCCGCGACGGCGACGTTCGTGGGCGAGCCGCCCAGGAACTTCCCGAAGGTGTCCGCCTCCGCCAGCGGTACGCCCGTTTTCAGCGGGTAGAGATCCACCCCGATCCGCCCCATCGTGATCAGGTCGAACCCGACATCGTCCGCGGTGGTCACAGGCAGTCCTCCCACTCGTCTCTCACCCTAAGGTGGCCGTCATGACGTCCTCCCCGCCCGCGTTGACCCGTATCCGCATCGGTTCGGCTCCGGACTCCTGGGGTGTCTGGTTCCCCGACGATCCGCTGCAGACCCCGTGGGACCGGTTCCTCGACGAGGTCGCCGATTCCGGGTACGAGTGGATCGAGCTCGGCCCGTACGGCTACCTCCCCACCGACCCCGCGCGCCTCGTGGAGGAGACCGCCGGACGGGGCCTGCGCGTCAGCGCCGGCACCGTCTTCACCGGACTCCATCACGGACCCGCGGTCTGGGAGCAGACCTGGGAGCACGTGTCGCGGATCGCGGAGCTCACCCGGGCCACGGGAGCCCGCCACCTCGTCGTCATCCCGTCCTTCTGGCGGGACGACAAGACCGGCGAGGTGCTGGAGGACCGCACCCTCACGCCCGCGCAATGGCGTGAACTGACCGCGCAGACCGAGCGGCTGGGCCGGGAGGTGCGGGACCGGTACGGGCTGCGGATCGTCGTCCACCCGCATGCGGACACGCACATCGACACCCCGGAGAACGTGGCCCGCTTCCTGGACGCCACCGACCCGGACCTGGTCTCCCTGTGCCTGGACACCGGGCACTACGCGTACTGCGGCGGCGACAGCGTCCAGGCCGTCGAGACCTTCGGCGAGCGGATCGGCTACCTCCACCTCAAGCAGGTCGATCCGCGGATCCTCGCCGAAGTCGTCGCGCAGCAGCTGCCGTTCGGGCCGGCCGTGGCCCGCGGGGTGATGTGCGAGCCGCCGTCGGGGGTCCCCGCGCTGGAGCCCGTGCTCGCGGCCGCCCAGCGGCTCGGCGTGGACCTGTTCGCCATCGTGGAGCAGGACATGTACCCGTGCCCGCCCGACCGGCCGCTGCCGATCGCCCGCCGCACCCGCGCCTACCTGCGCTCCTGCGGCGCCCGCTGACTTCCCGGAGGTACACACGACATGAGCACGCTGGGCATCGCCGTCATCGGGACGGGCAAGATGGGCGCCGACCACGTCCGCCGGATCGGGGGGACGGTCGGCGGGGCCAGGGTGGTGGCCGTGGCCGACCCGGACGGGGACCGGGTCAAGGCCGTCGCCGCGGGGCTGGACGGCGCGAGCGCGCACACGGATCCGGCGGCGGCCATGGCCGCACCCGGGGTCGAGGCCGTGCTGATCGCCTCGCCGGGGCCCGCCCACGAGGAGGCGATCCTGTCCGCACTGGGGCGGGGGCTGCCGGTGCTGTGCGAGAAGCCGCTGACCCCGGATCCGGCGGGGGCTCTGCGGGTGATGGAGGCGGAGCAGCGGCTGGGCCGGCGCCTGGTGCAGGTGGGGTTCATGCGACGGTTCGACGCCGAGTACGAGCGGCTGAAGGAGCTGCTGGACGCGGGCGGGATCGGTCGGCCGCTGTTCCTGCACTGCCGGCACCGCAATGCCGCCTCGCCGTCGTTCTTCACGAGCGACATGCTGATCAGCGACTCGGTCGTCCACGAGGTCGACGCGGCGCGCTGGCTGCTCGGGCAGGAGATCGCCGCGGTGTCGGTGCTCTCCCCGACGCCGACCGCGGCGGCCCCCGAGGGGCTGCGTGATCCCCGGCTGGTTCTGCTGGAGACCGCGGGCGGGGTGATCGTCGACGTGGAGATCTTCGTCAACTGCGGTTTCGGCTACGAGGTGCGGTGCGAGGCGGTGGGCGAGTCCGGGAGCGCCCAGATCGGTGAGGGGCATGCGATGGTGGTGCGCTCGGCGGGCCGCCGCTACGACGAGATCGCCCAGGACTTCACGGTGCGCTTCGCCGACGCGTACGACCGCCAGCTGCGGCGCTGGGTGGCCGCGGCGGCGCAGGGCCGGGTGGCCGGGCCCGACGCCTGGGACGGCTATGCGGCGGCGGCCGTCTCCGCGGCGGGGCTCGCCGCCGCGCGCAGCGGCGTACGGACCCCGGTGGAACTGGTGGACCGCCCGGCCCTGTACCGGTGAAGCACGGTACCGCTGAACCGCTGAACCGGTGTCCGGAGGGCCCGTTGTGCCGCATCTGTCACAAGGGTCGCCCTTGTGTCACAAATATCCGCATGACGCGGTTTTTCCGTCACAGCAGGTCAACAGCCGCTCCCCGACCTTCGCCCTCCGTCGTTCTCCGGGCACAACGCGAGTGATCGTCTTGTCCACGGGGCGGTTCCCCCGACGGCATCCAGGCCGGCCCCGAGCCGTGGACTAGGAGGTGTCGTCGATGAGCGACCGGCAGCTGTGGTCGTACAAGGAGATCGCCGCCCACATCCGGGTCCAGCCGGACACGGTGCGCTCGTACCGCAAGCACGGACTGCTCCCCGCTCCCGACCACGTGGAGGGCGGCAAGCCGTACTGGTACGCCGACACGATCCGCGCCTGGGTGGCCCGCCGCCCCGGCAACCGGGGCCGCCGCGAGGACTGACGCCCGGGTCGCCGCCCCGACCCCGCCCCGACCCCGCCGCGGTGCAGGACGGGGCCGGGGCGGGGCGGCGACCGCCGCCGGCCGCCTAGCGGCTGCCCGCCGGTATCCGGTCCGGCTCCTGTTCCGGCTCCGGCTCCGGTGTGCCGCCCGGCGTCTGCGCCATGGCCGGGGGCGCGGACTCGCCCTCGCTCAGGCCGAACCGCTCGTGCAGCCGCCGCAGCGGGGCCGGCGCCCACCAGGTGGCCTTCCCCGTCAGCTTCATGACCGCCGGCACCAGCAGACTCCGTACGACCAGCGCGTCCATCAGGACGGCCAGTGCGATCCCGAGCCCCAGCATCTTGGTGTTGGTCACCCGGGAGCTGCCGATGGCGACCATCACCACCGCCAGGATCACGGCCGCCGCGGTGATCAGGCCTCCCGTGCGGACCAGTCCGGTACGCACCGCCCCCTCGTGGTCCCCGGTCCGCTCGTACTCCTCCTTGATGCGGGAGATGAGGAACACCCCGTAGTCCATGGAGAGTCCGAAGGCGATGCAGAACATCAGCACGGGCAGGTTGGTCTCGATGTCCCCGGTGGAGGTGAAGGAGAGCAGTCCGGAGAGGTGCCCGTCCTGGAAGACCCACACGACCGCCCCGAACATCGCCGTCAGGCTGAGCGCGTTGAGCAGGACCGCCTGGACGGGTATCAGCACGCTCCCGGTGAGCAGGAAGACCAGCAGCAGCGTGGCCAGGACCACCAGGGCCAGAGCGGCCGGGAGTTTGCCGGCTATCGCCTTCTGGGCGTCGACGAGGACGGCCGCCTGGCCGGTCACCGAGGTCGTGAAGGGGGCGTCGACCTTGCGCACCTCGCCGACCAGTTCCTGGGCCCGCTCTCCGGCTGGCTCGCCGTCGGTGACCACCGAGATGTACGCGGTCCCCGGCCCCGACGCGGAGGTCACCGGCCCGTTCACCCGCACCCCGGGCAGGGCGGCCAGCCGGTCGCGGTAGGCGGCGAGCTCGGCGGGACCGGAGGCGCCTTCGGCCAGCACGGTCAGCCCGGCGCCCGGGCTGCCGGGGAAGCCGTCGCGGATCTGCTGCTGGACGAGGTGGGAAGTGGCGGTCGCCGGCAGTTGACGGTCGTCCACGGTGCCGAACTTCACCCCGAGGAAGGGCAGTCCGAGCAGCAGCAGACCGGCCGTGGTGGCGAGGGCGAAGACCGGGGCCCTGCGCATCACCAGCGCGGTCGCCCGCGCCCAGCCCCGCCCGTCCCCGGCGGCCGGCGGCCCGCCCGCCCGCGTCCCGCCCGCCGGCGCCGCGCCCGCCGCACCGGACCGGTTGCGGTTGCGCGCCCACAAGCGCCGCAGGTCGAGGGAGTTGACCCGGTCGCCGAGCAGCACGAGCGCGGCCGGCAGCAGGACGAGAGCGGCGGCCGCCGCGAGCAGGACCACCGCGACCCCGGCGTAGGCGAAGGAACGCAGGAAGTACATCGGGAAGAAGAGCATCGCCGAGAGCGAGACGGCCACGGTCAGCGCCGAGAACAGCACCGTGCGCCCGGCGGTGCGCAGGGTGGCCCCGACGGCAGCCGCCGGATCCCGCCCGGCGGCGAGCTCCTCGCGGAACCTGCGCACGATGAACAGGGCGTAGTCGATGGCGAGCCCGAGACCGAGCGCGGTGGTCAGGTTCTGGGCGAAGACGGAGACGTCGGTGAACTCGGTGAGGCCGCGCAGCACGGCGTTGGTGCCGAGGATGGCGACGATGCCCACGCCCAGCGGCAGCAGTGCGGCGACGGCGCTGCCGAAGACGAGGACGAGCAGGACGAGGGTCACCGGCAGGGCGATCACCTCGGCGCGCAGCAGGTCTTCCTGGATGGTGGTGGTCACCTCGCGCTGGACGGCGACCGGCCCCCCGAGGGAGACGCGTACCGGCCCGTGCTCGCCCCGGTAGTGCGGGGCGATCCGCTCCAGCACCGCGGCGCGGGTCTTCTCGTCACCGAGGACCCGGGCGGCGATCAGGGCCTGGCCGCCGTCCTCGGAGCGCAGCGCGGGCAGGTGGGTGCGCCAGTAGGAGCCGACTCCCGCCACCCCCTGCTCGGAGGCGAGTCGCGCGGTGAGCCGCTCGGCCTCGGCGGCGACGGCGGGATCGTCCACGCCCGCTCCGGCGCCGTCACCGGCGTCCACCAGCAGGAGCAGGTTGGGCTGGGAGCCCGGGAACTCGCGCTCCAGGACCTTGGCGGCGTAGGTGGACCGGGCGTCCGGATCCTCCCAGCCGCCGCTGCCCATCCGGTCGGCGACGCCGCCGCCCGCGAGGACGGCGAGTGCCGTGACCACGAGGGCGAGCAGCAGCGACAGCCGCGGCCGGGCCGTGACGATCCGGGTCCACCGTCCGCTCTCCCCTGACGACGGCGGTTTTTTGACTTCGGACATGACTCGGTGTCCCCTTCACCGTGATTGCCAGCGACTTTAAACTGACAAACACGAGCAGTCGCTCGCGTTTTCCAAGAATGCGAGCGCCCTCTCGCGTTTGTCAATCACCCACGGGAAGCAAGGGGACGGACATGCCGGAGAGGCCCCAGGACGAAACCGAGGAAAAGGCCCCGAAGGCCGCACGGAAGGCCACTGCCGAGCGCACCGCCAAGGCTCCCGCGAAGGCCACCGCCAAGACCCCCGCCAAAGCCCCCGCCCCGCGACGCCAGGCCCGCGGGGAGCGCCGGATCGCCCAGCTCCTGGCGGCCGCCGCCAGCGTGTTCTGCCGCACCGGCTACGCCGCCGCCAGCACCAACGCCATCGCCCGCGAGGCCGAGGTCTCACCGGGCACGCTCTACCAGTTCTTCCCGAACAAGGAGGCCATCGCCATCGAGCTGGGCGGCCAGCTGCTGCGCCGCGCCCACGAGATGCACGGCCAGGCCTTCCTCCCGGAGAACCTGGACAAGCCCCTGCCCGAGCTGCTCGACGCGGTCCTGGATCCCGTCATCGCCTTCAACTGCGAGAACCCGGCGTTCTGGGCGCTCATGCACGGCACCGGCATCCCCGGCATCGCCCAGGAGCACGAGGAACTGCACTCCGGGCTGCTGACCCGCGTCGAGGGCGTCCTGCGCACCTTCTGCCCGGACGGCACGCCCGAGGAGATCACCCGCGTCTCCAACATGATCCTGGGCATCTTCAAGTCCTCGCTCGACCTGATCCTGGCGAGCGAGGGCGCCGAGCGCGCCGCGTACATCGCCGAGGCGAAGACCGTCATGCTGCGCTACCTGGAGCCCATGGTCACGGCGCCCCACCCCCACTGACCCCCCACTGCCCCCCGACCGCCCCCCGGACCCGGGCGCACCCGATCCCCGGGCGCATCCGGAGCCGGCCGGGCCCGCCAGTTCCGGCCGGACCGTCCGGAACTGGCGGCACACACTCGCATTGATACCCCCTAGGGGTATAGTCTTCGGAGTGTCGGGAGGACGGTGGAGTGACACCGCCGCCCCCGGCGACCGGATACGCCCTCGAAGAGGAGAACGACATGACCGCCGAGACGGACACCCAGACCACCACCGTCTACCGCGTGACCGGCATGACCTGCGGCCACTGCGAGGGCGCGGTGACCACCGAGCTCTCCGCCCTCCCGGGCGTCGACTCGGTCAAGGCCGTCGCCGCGACCGGCGAGGTCACCGTGGTCTCCGCCGCGCCGCTCGCCGAGGACGACGTCCGCGCCGCCGTCGACGAGGCCGGGTACGAGTTCGCCGGCCGGGCGGGCTGAACGGCCCACCGCCCCGCCCCTCCTCCGCAGTACCCCGCCGGGCCGTACCGGCCAGCTCAGCCTGGTTACGGCCTGCCCGGACCTCCCCCTGGCG
>NZ_JBHYVA010000338.1:0-8877 GCF_042750055.1 Streptomyces sp. NPDC059456 | reverse complement strand
GTTGGAGCAGCTCGGTAGCTCGCTGGGAAAATAACCCCGTGGTCGCCGTTTCAAACCCTGGCCCCGATACTGCACCGGAAGGGCCCGTAACCTCACGGGCATCCGGGCCCTTCCGTCGTACCAGGGCGCGTCGGGGGAACGCACTCCATGCACACCAGTCGCTCCCGTGCGTCCCACGACTGCGTCACGGTGAACCCGAGCCGCTCGTACAGGGCGATGGCTTCGGTCCGCCACTCCCACACCGACAGCCCGACGGTGCTGACGCCGGTCTCCGCGGCGTGCGCGAGCGCGGCTCCGATCAGCCCGGACGCGATGCCCCTGCCCCGGAATGCCGGGTTCGTCCATAGCCTCTTGACCTCGGCCCGGCCCTCGACGGGGGCGGTCACCACCAGGCAGCCGACAGCGGTGTCCCCACTCATCGACACCAGCACCTCATCGTCGGCGAACGCGGTCCACGGGTCCGAGACCTCCGCCCGATAGCGGTCCGGCAATGCGTCCACACCGGCAACGGCTTCGCCCTTCTCCGCTTGCGTCCGCAGATGGTAGGCCGCCAGCAGCTCGGCCAACCCGTCCGCACCAGGAGCGTCCCGGCCTGGCCGGCGGACGACAACAACCTCGGGTTGATCAGTCATGACTCCAGCATCACACGTACCGGACAGGGCATTTCCCCTGCGCGGGTGGGGTGTTGCGGACTTCGACGACAGCGACCTCGCATCGTTTCCCGCCACCCCTTCCGCCGAGGCGGCACGCCAGGTCCGGTGGAGGTCCCGTGCCCGGATTCATTCGTCCTGTCAGGCACTGGACAAGGGCAGCCTTACTTAGGTTAGCCTTCGCTTATGCATTCCATACATCTGGCTGCCGAGGCCGGCTACACCACGCCTCCGCTCTGGCGCGTCCTCACCAAGGCCGGCTACTTCGTCGGCCTGTCCGGAGCCATCGGCACCACGGTCACCTACGCGGCGTCCGTGCGCCCCGCACTGCGCGCCCCCGAGGCCCATGGCGCTGACGTGGAGGTCATGAGACGAAGAACGGCGGGGTACCTGGCCTGGGCCGGCGTCGTCCTCCTGGTCGCCGGGTACTTCCAGCTCGCCGCCCGCCTCGCCCGGGCCGGAAAGGGCATGCCGTTCGGTGACGCCCTCGCGCCCGGCCGGATCCGGGACTTCCTCCTCGCACCGGCGGGCAAGGACGCGTGGATCGCGCAGGGCACGATCTATCTGGTGCAGAACATCGTGCTGGTGAGCGCCGCAGCCGCTCTGATCACGCTGTTCCTCCCCGGGGCGCGCCGGCACCTGAACACCCTCGCGCTGACCGCCCTGCCCCTGAGCCTCGCGGTGACGCTCATCGCGGCGGTACCGGCCACCAAGCCGAAGAACGCGGAGAAGGTCCTGGACCTCGTGTTCGACCAGACGCACATCATCAGCGGTGTGGTCTGGGTCGGCGGCCTGGCCTTCCTCGCCGGACTCGCCGCCTCGCGCCGCCGCCTCGGTGACGGTGCGGGCCTGCTGTGGGCGGACGTCTGGCGCCGCTTCGCCCTCGTCGCCCTCGTCAGCGTCGGTGCGGTCCTCACCTCCGGACTGTGGCTGGGCTGGAAGCACGTCGGCTCCATCAGCCAGCTCTGGACGACGACCTACGGGCTCTTCGTCCTCGTCAAGATCCTCCTCGTTCTCGGCATGGTGACGGCGGGCGCCGTCAACCAGTTCTGGCTGATGCCCCGCATCGTCAAGGCCCGGGCCGAGGACGACACCTCGTCGCTCGTGCACCTGACCCTGCGGCACTTCCCCAAGGTCGTCTGGGGCGAGGTCGTCCTCGGGTTCGCCGTCCTGGCCGTGGTCCCCTTCCTCAGTGGCTCCGCCCGCTCCGAGGCCGGCAGCCCGCCCGCCGTTTCGGACGGCAGCGTCTTCGCGGTCGGCGCCCTGCTCGTCCTCACCCTGGCCGCCTCGCTCTACATCACCGTCAGGACGTCCGACGCCCTCGCCCGACGGACGACTTCGGTCCCGGCCTGACCCGGAGCCTCCCCGGCAGACGGACTCGACCACCCATGGCCCGCCGCACCACCTCGTGCAGGTCCCGTACGGTGTCCGCGGTGCACGGGGCGGCCGCCGCGACGTAGACGGTCGCGGCCGCCGCCCCCCGTCGGCCCCCGCCATTCGGCCGGGACGAGAACAGTGCGGCGAAGCGCCGCGGACCGGGCCCCGGCGCCGCGCCAATCGCCCATCGCCCATCGCCCGGTGCATCTTCCGTGCGGCGAAGCCCTGTTCGTCCGTGGCGGGGGCATGGGCGAAGGTCCGGCCGTGCGCGCCCGCGCGAGCACGTCCTCGTCGCACCCGTCGCGCAGGGGGCCGGCCCGGTCGTGCCCGTCCGAGGTTGGCCACCTCCTCGCTCATCCTCTACAGTCACCTTCGTCTTCTACACGCGTGTAGACGGTGAGGGTCTTCCCCGAGCGTGCCACGCCCGCCCTCCTCCTCCCACGCCCCCGCCGCCACGCGGTGACCGGCTCGGCCCGGCAGCCGCCGGGGCCCGGCCGACGCTTCACCACCCATCGGACCAACTTCAGGGACGGACGAATTGAGCACGATCGGCATCGGACAGGCAGCGGTCCTCGGCGTCGTCGAAGGAGTCACCGAATTCCTGCCGGTCTCCTCCACCGGCCACCTGAAGATCACCGAGGGGCTGATGGGCATCCCGGTGGACGACAAGGCCGTCGTCGCCTTCACCGCGGTCATCCAGGTCGGGGCCATCGCCGCGGTCCTGGTGTACTTCTTCAAGGACATCGTACGGATCATGACCGCGTGGGGACGCGGCCTCGTCAACCGCGAGGAGCGGTACCACCACGACTACAAGTTCGCATGGTGGGTCATCTTCGCCACCATTCCCATCGTCGTGGTGGGGCTGGCCGCCAAGCCCCTGATCGAGAGCACCCTGGCCTCCCTGTGGGTGGTCGCCGGCTCCCTCATCGTCGGCAGCGGCCTGATGTGGGCCGCCGACCAGATGGGCCGCCACAAGCGCGGGGAGGACGACACCGGCCTCAAGGACGCGATGCTGGTGGGCTGTTCACAGATCCTCGCCCTGCTCTTCCCGGGCTTCTCCCGCTCCGGCGCCACGATGTCGACCGGACTCATCCTCGACCTCGAACGCGTCGCCGCCACCCGCCTCTCGTTCTTCCTGGGCATCCCCGCCCTGACCGGCGCGGGCCTGTACGAGCTCAAGGACGCCGTCGGCGCCGGCGTGGACACCCTTCCGCTGGTCGTCGGCACCGCGGTCTCCTTCGCGGTCGCCTACGCCTCGATCGCCTGGCTCCTGAAGTACGTCGCCAAGCACTCCTTCAACGCCTTCGTCGTCTACCGGATCGTCATCGGGGTACTGCTCTTCGGTCTTCTCGGCACCGGGGTCCTCGCCGCCTGACCCGGCCTCTCCGGCCGTGGGGTGCGCCCGTACGCGCGAGCGGCCCGCGGCCCGGGCATTGATCCCACCCTTACCTCACGATCGTCTACAGTGCAGTAGACCCCCAGGCGTGGTGGTCGCCCGGGTGCCGTGCCCGGCCGCCTCGCCCGGCTCCTTCGAAAGGCCCCACCGCATGGCCGCTTGCGTGCACGCCTCCGCCGACCTCGCGGTCAGCCCCCGTCGTGCGGGGGAACGGCCGGGGACGTACGGCCGTGCCAGGGTGATCACTCCGGACCGCTCCGTCCCCGTGGACCGGCCGGCGGCCGGCCCGCCGCGTCCACTGCCGGCCTCCACGTGAACCGCGCCCGGCTCGCACGCCGAGCCGGCTGGCTGGCCCTCGCCGCCGCCGTGCTCTTCACGCTGCTGGCGCTGTGGGTCGTACGCACCCCGGATCACCTGCTGCCCGCCGATGTGCCCCTGCACCGCTGGTCGGTGGAGCACCGCCCGGCCCTCGGCTCGGCGCTCGCGCGCATCGTCACCTCCACCGGCACCGGGCCCCTCCCGTACGTCCTGGTCGTCGCGGCCGGTCTCTACGCCGGCCGCACCACCCGGCAGCGGGCCTTCACGGCCGCCGCGCTGCTCCTGTGCCTCGGCGCGGGTCAGACCCTGCGCTACGCGATCATGATGCTGGTCGCCCGCCCCCGGCCCGCTGCGGCGGACTGGGCGACCCACGCCTCCGGCTGGTCCTTCCCCTCGGGTCACACCAGTACCGGCGCGATGACCGCCGGTCTCCTGATCGCCGCCCTGTTCCTGCGCGGTTCCAGGGTGCCGCGCACCGCAGTCGCGGTGATCGCGGTGTGGGGCGCGGTGGTCGGTCTCACCCGCGTCTACCTCGGAGTCCACTGGTTCACCGACGTCATCGGGGGCTGGCTGTTCGCCACCGCCTGGCTGTCCCTCCTCGCCTTCGCGTACCTGTCGCGCACCGGCGACCGCCCCACGACGGGCGGCTGACGTGCGCCGGCGCATCCTCGTCGTCGAGGACGATCACGCACTGCGGGACGTGCTGGTACGGGGCCTGCGCGACGAGGACTTCGACCCGGCGCCCGCACCGGACGGAGCCTGCGCCCTGCGACTGGCCGAGTCCGGCTTCGACGCGGTCGTCCTGGACGTCGGCCTGCCCGACGCGGACGGCCGGGACGTCTGCCAGGCCCTGCGGGCCCGCGGCTTTCCGGGGCCCGTCATCTTCCTGACGGCCCACCACCACCTGACCGACCGGCTGACCGGATTCTCCGCGGGAGGCGACGACTACCTCGGCAAGCCCTTCCACCTCGCCGAACTCGCGGCCCGCCTGCGCGCGGCCCTCAGGAGGGCAGGCCCGCCCCTGCCCGCCGCGGCCGGCGACCTGCTGCTCGACCCGGTCCGCCACACCTGCACCGTCGCGGGGACACACGTGGATCTGACGCCGACCGAATTCCGGCTGCTGGCCGCGCTCATCGCCGCCGCGGGTGCACTGGTGACGCGCCGCGCACTCGTCCGCGCCGGCTGGCCCGAGGGCGCCCAGGTCAGCGACAACACCCTCGACCAGTACCTCAGCCGGTTGCGCCGCAAACTGCGTACCGCAGGCAGCGACCGCACGATCACCACGAGCCGCGGCGTGGGACACCGCCTCTCGTGAAGACCCGCCTGCCCGGCTGCGGGCCGCGCACCCTGCGGGGCCGGCTCTCGCTGGTCGCGTGCGCCGCTGCGGCACTGCTGATGGTCGTACTCACCGTCGTCTTCAACTCGGTGGTCCGCCAGCGGCTCCGGCAACAGGCCGACGACCACTTGTACACCCGCGCCGCCGTCATCGCCGCGACCGTGGACACCACGGGGGCAACGGCCCGCGTCGTGGAAGTACCCGACGACGACGCACTCGATGCCGACGTGTGGATCTACGCCGGTCCGGTGCGCCTCGAAGCTCCTCCCGGCGCCGCGCCGAAAGGCCCGCTCAGCGAGGCCGCGGACGCACTCGCGGCCGAGGGCGGACGCCGCTGCGTGACCGCCGGGCGGCAGCAACCGGTCCGGTTGTGCGTCCGGCCCGTCACCGGATCCGCACACGCGCCGGCCGCCGTCGTCACCGCACTCGACCTCACGCCCTACCGCAGTTCCGCGGACACGGTGCTGTACGCGTCCCTCGCACTGGACGCGGCCATGCTCGCCTGCACGTACGCGCTGACCCGCCTCGCGGTGGGCCGTGCGCTGCGTCCCGTACGCACCATGACCGAACAGGCCACCGCATGGAGCGCTCTGGCGTCCGACGACCGGTTCGGCGACGCCCGACGGCCCGACGAGCTCTCCCGGCTCGGCGGCTCGCTGGACGCCCTGCTGGACCGCATCCGGGCCGGGCTGCGCCACGAACGCCAACTCACCCGGGAGTTGTCCCACGAACTGCGCAACCCGCTCGCCCGGATCATCGCCGAACTCGACTGGTGGCAGAGCCGGCCGCGGTCCGCCGCCGAGGCACGGCTCGCCCGCACCGCCATCGAAGACGCCGCACGCTCCATGCGCACCATCTGCGACACCCTGCTCGACGATGCCCGGGGCGGTTCCGAAGCCCACCGGGGCACCGCCGACGTCCGCTCGGCGCTGAACCGGCTGGCCGACCGGCCGGCCCCGACGCGGCAGGTCGACGTCCGGGTGACCGACGTGGCAGAGGGCCTGACGGCGGGCGTGCCGGTGGCCCTGCTCGAACGCGCCGTGAGCCCCCTGCTCGACAACGCCCTGCGCCACGCCCGCTCCCGGATCCGGTTGAGCGCCTGCCGCCGGGACGCGAGCATCCTGATCGAGGTCACCGACGACGGACCGGGTGTGCCGCCGTCCTTCGCCCCGGAGCTCTTCCGCCCGGGACGGCGCGCCGACCCCGGCGACGGACACGGCGGAGCGGGCCTCGGACTGCCGCTCGCGGGGCGCCTGGCCCGCTCCGTGGACGGTGACGTCGGGTACGACGAACGACACCGCCCTGGTGCGCGGTTCGTGGTCACGCTGCCGGCGGGCTGAACTCCTCCCCGTCCGTCACATCGCGCCGCGACACCGTGAGGAACACCACCAGGCCGAGGATCACCGCGAGGAACAGTGCGCTGGTCACCACCGTGCCGAGGCCGAGACCGCCTTCGTCGGAGGGCTGCGACAGGTAGTCGCCCGCCGAGGCGCCCAGCGGACGTGTGAGGACGTAGACGGTCCAGAAGCTCAGCACCGTGCCGAGCCCCATGGCGTAGTGCGCGACCGCGATCGCCGCGATGACCAGGCCGAACAGGACCGCGGCGACCCAGTAGCCCAGCGCCATCCGCTCGGCCACCAGGTCGCCCGCGGCCGTGCCGAGCGCGAAGGTGAACAGCACCGCCGCCCAGAAGAACCCCTCGCGGCGCACCGAATCGACGCGGTGGATGGACAGCGTCCCCTCCGCCCGGGACCAGAGGGCGAAGGTGGCCGCCAGCGCCACGGCGAACACGGCGGTCGTGAACTCCAGCGGCACGCCCAGGTTGTCCGTGAGGTTGTCGCTGATCAGCGTGCCGACGACGCTGACCAGCACCACCACCAGCCAGTACACGGCGGGCCGGTAGGCGGCCGTGCGGAACTGCGCCACCAGGGCGAAGGCCAGCAGGGCCGTCATCACGCAGGAGGTGCCCGTCAGCCCCAGGCCGAGCTGCGCGTTCAGATAGTCCGCCGCCGTCTCGCCCACCGTGGTGCACAGCACCTTGATCACCCAGAAGTAGGCGGTGATCTCGGGGACCTTGTTGCGGCGGGGCACGGCGGGCGCGGCCGGGCCGTGGAGCTGGTGCGTCTCGTATGTCATGCCGTGGACGCTGCCAGCCGCAGCCTGAACGCATCCTGAGCACGGCGACCACCACACCTGCGTCCTGCCGGCCGGCTTTACCCCCCGTGCAGCGGGAGCAGGAGCGTGAAGCGGGTGGGACCGGTCCCGCTCAGCGTGATCCGGGCCCCCGATGCCCCGGCCAGCTCCCGGGCCAGGGCCAGCCCGATGCCCGAGCCGGTTCCGGTGCCGCGGTCGAAGATCGCCCGTGCGTCCAGTACGCCGGATCCCTCGTCGGCGACGTCCACCGCGAGCGCGGCGCCCAGATCGCGCAGGCTGACCGTGACGGTCCCGCTGCCGTGCCGGTGGGCGTTGTCCAGGAGCACGTCGAGGATCTGGTCGGTGGAGCGGCCCGGTACGGTCAGCCGCCCCGACGCCGGTTCCCGGACCAGCTCGAGACGACGGCCGTCCCCGGCGAGCACGCCGTGCCACCGCCGCTCCGCCGCCTCCAGCAGGTCACCGACCGGCTGGAGCGAGGCCGGTTCCGGGGTCGAGGCGCCCGACGTGGCCAGCCGCAGCACCTCGTCGATGGTGTGGTCCAAGTGCCGTGACCGCTCCGCCGCCTCGGCGAGGGCGGCGCGCGCGTCCGCGTCCGGATCGGCCATCGCCGCTTCCAGAGCGAGCTGCAGCCCGGTCAGTGGGGTGCGCAGCTGGTGGGACGCGTTCGCGGTGAAGTGCCGTTCGCGTTCCAGGAGCCGTGCCAGGCGGCCGACCATCGCGTTGTGGGCGCGCGCCACCTCGTCGATCTCGGCGATCGTGCTGCGGTCGGCCCGCGCCGTCAGATCTCCGTCGGCGATCGCGAGGGACGTACGGGCGAGAGCCTCCAGCGGTGCGCTGAGTACGGACGCCTGCCTGCGGGCCACGACGACGGCTGCGCCGAGCGCCAGCAGGCAGAGGCCGAGCAGCGCGGCCCAGCCCCACAGCACCCTGCTCCGGACGGTGCGGGCACTCGTCGAGGCGCGCACCGCCCCGACGACCCGCTCGCCGCTGGAGACGGGCACCGCGACGACGAATTCGCCTCCGGACCGCGTCCGGGCCACACGGCCCGCCAGCGCCTCCCGGACGGCGTCGCCTCCCGCGGCCGGGCCCGCTCCGGAGCGGAGCCTGCCCGTGGCGTCGTAGATCCCCCGCCGCACCTCGCCCCGCCCGCCGGGCGGCTCCACCGGGTCTCCGGCGGCGAAATCGGGCCCGACCCGGACGACGGTCGCCATGGCGTCCCGCTCCAGCTCTCCGTTCTCGTCGGCAAGGAAGGTGGACCGGACCGCCACCGCCAGCGGCACGGCCAGCAGGAACAGGGCCACGGCCGCGGCAACCAGGGCCACTCGGACCACGCGCGCTCTCATGGCGCCCATCATGGGGGCCGCACGTCCGGCGGGTGCGGTTTGGGAGTCCGACGGCGGGTTTTGCCGTCCTCTCACCGTGCGCGGGCCGGGCGCTAACCGACCCCCTCCTAGCGTCGTGGACAGAGCAGTCAGAGCAGACGGACTTCCCGCAAAGGACGCGAGGACCATGCGACGCACTCTTGCCCTCCCCCTGGCCGCGCTCGCGGCGACCGGCGCGGGGCGCGCCCGCGGCGGCCGCGCCACCCCGCCCCCCCCGCCCCCCCCCGCGCCCCCCCCCCCCCGGCGGCCCCCCCCCCCCCCCCC
>NZ_JBHYVA010000337.1:0-8909 GCF_042750055.1 Streptomyces sp. NPDC059456 | reverse complement strand
TGCACGATGAAGCTGAACGCGACGACCGAGATGGAGCCGGTCACCTGGCCCGTATTCGGCCAGCTGCACCCGTTCGCCCCGGCAGGCCAGGCCGAGGGGTACCTCACGCTCATCACCGAGCTGGAGGAACGTCTCTGCGAGGTCACCGGCTACGACAAGGTCTCCATCCAGCCCAACGCCGGCTCCCAGGGCGAGCTCGCCGGCCTGCTGGCCGTCCGTGCCTACCACCGGGCGAACGGCGACGAGCAGCGCACCGTCTGCCTCATCCCGTCCTCGGCGCACGGCACCAACGCCGCGAGCGCCGTGATGGCCGGCATGAAGGTCGTCGTCGTCAAGACCGCCGACGACGGCGAGGTGGACACCGACGACCTGCGCGCCAAGATCGAGCAGTACCGCGACGAGCTCGCCGTGCTGATGATCACCTACCCCTCGACGCACGGTGTGTTCGAGGAGCACGTCGCCGACATCTGTGCCCAGGTGCACGAGGCGGGCGGCCAGGTCTACGTGGACGGCGCCAACCTGAACGCCCTGGTGGGCCTGGCCAAGCCGGGTCACTTCGGCGGCGACGTCTCGCACCTGAACCTGCACAAGACGTTCTGCATCCCGCACGGCGGCGGCGGCCCGGGCGTCGGCCCGGTCGGCGTCCGGGCGCACCTGGCCCCGTACCTGCCGAACCACCCACTCCAGCCGACCGCCGGCCCGGAGACGGGCGTCGGCCCGATCTCGGCGGCGCCGTGGGGTTCGGCCGGCATCCTGCCGATCTCGTGGTCGTACGTGCGCCTCATGGGCGGCGAGGGCCTCAAGCGCGCCACCCAGGTGGCGGTGCTCGGCGCGAACTACATCGCCAAGCGCCTGGAGCCGCACTACCCGGTGCTCTACACCGGCCCGGGCAACCTGGTCGCGCACGAGTGCATCATCGACCTGCGCCCGCTGTCGAAGGCGACGGGCGTCAGCGTGGACGACATCGCCAAGCGCCTGATCGACTACGGCTTCCACGCCCCGACCATGTCCTTCCCGGTGGCCGGAACGCTGATGATCGAGCCGACGGAGTCCGAGGACCTCGCCGAGATCGACCGTTTCTGCGACGCGATGATCGCCATCCGCGGCGAGATCGACCGGGTCGCGGGCGGCGAGTGGCCCGTGGACGACAACCCGCTGGCCAACTCCCCGCACACCGCCGCGGCCCTGGGCGGCGAGTGGAACCACCCGTACAGCCGTGACGAGGCCGTCTTCCCGGGCGGGGTCACCGCTGCGGAGAAGTACTGGCCGCCGGTGCGCCGCATCGACGGTGCCTTCGGCGACCGCAACCTGGTCTGCTCCTGCCCGCCGCTGGACGAGTACGACAACTGAGCCGCACGACGCCGCCGGGACCGCTCGGCGACCTGACACATCCGTGTGAGGTGACGGCGTGACGAAGGGCCGGTCCGGGAGAATGGTTCCCGGGCCGGCCCTCGTCGTTGCGTACTGCTTCGTTCCCCTGCTGCTGCGTTCCATTCCGTGCTGTCGCCGGCTAGGCCGCCTTCACCACGTGCGCCGCCGCGAGCGGGCGGTGCGGGGCGATGATCTGGCCGTCCGGCAGCAGCTCACCGGTGTCCTCGAAGAGCAGGACTCCGTTGCACAGCAGGCTCCAGCCCTGTTCCGGGTGGTTCGCCAACGGCTTGGCGGCCTCCCGGTCGGCGGAGTCGGCTGACGGGCACGCTGGCTGGTGCTGGCACATGGATGCGTTCTTTCGCTGCGATGTGGTCTGTGTGCTGCGGCTCGATGCCTTGTTCATGGCCGCCCCCCGTATCAACGTCTTGGTTTGGTCAGGATCCCAGTGTTGCCCTACGGAGTTGCGTCCGCAGGGATTTCCCGGCAGCTGTCCTCATACATTGATGACGCATCACTCGTGCGGGCGGTTCAGGTCAACTCCCCTGTCATTTCGGGTGGTTCACGGGTGGCCCGAGTGGGCTAGGCCGAATGGGTCGTTCGGGCCAGCGACGTGGAACGCACCTGTTCAGACCCCGTTCCGGCGCTGCGCGGGCCCCGCTCAGGCGGCCGGCGCGGCCAGTGACGGTGGGACAGGCGGACTCGGCGGAGTGAGCCGGTGCGTCATCACGGGCAGCAGTTCGGACACCGGGTGCGGCCGGTACGGGGCGATGCCGGGCGGGGCCGGCGCCAGCGGCACCAGCAGGTCCGCTGCGGCCGGCAGCCCGGAGGAGGCGTCGGCGCCGACCGCACCGTGCAGCCAGAGCGTCATCATGTACAGCTCGGGCACGGAGAGCAGCCGCGGCTGGTAGTTCTTGCCGAGCGACTCCGCCTGGCGCAGGGCGCGTTCGGTGGCCGCGACGTAGGGGCCCTCGAAGAAATGGGAGAAGACCCAGCCGTCCGGGGTCAGCCGGGTGTCCGCGGCGGCGACGTAGCGGTCGCCGCTGCGGATCAGGAACCGCCAGGCGGTCAGCCGGGTGCGGGGCGGGCGGCCCCCCGCTGCCAGCTGGGAGATGTTCAGCCGGTCGAGGACGTGGACCGGCAGGGGCAGTTCGGCGGTCATCGGGCCCTGCAGCGCGCGCAGGGCCGGAGTGTGCGCCTCGTGGACGGCGGTGGGGGAACCGAGTGCCGCGAGGACGCTGCGCAGGGCGGGCGCGGGAGCCGGAGGGACATGCAGCGGCATGGTGGGTCGCCTCTCACTTGGGAGACCTGTGGAACGGGGCAGGTGCGGACGGCGCTGTCGCATTCTGGGGCCAGAGGGGGGCTGAGGGGCAATGGCCGCGCGCCAACTCTCTGCCTCGTTTGCGGAGTTTATACGACATGTGTTCACGCAGTGTTTCGGGTAGCTGTCCCGCCTATTGCCGACAAGGCGCTTACCGGTCCCGCTGACATGGCTTTCATGCCGGTTGCGCGCGAACAAGTCGCGCTGACCTCGGAGGTTACCGGACGGGGGCTCGGCTGGAAAGCGCCCATTATCCGGAACCGGCAAAACGAACGCGGAATTTGCATACGGTGTGTTGCCAAGTGAATGTGCCATAGCGCCCTTCGGCCAAACCGGCGCGCGCTCCCCGCCATGCACGCCCCCACGGCGTTATCGATCACGCCTCCGGGGCATCATCGACCGTACACGCGCGCCTGGGTGTCACTGGCCAGGCCCATTCGAGGAGGGAAGCTTCGATGGGGGAGAAGGTCGTGGCGGGCGGATTCGACCTGTCCGATCGGCAGAAGTACCGGAGGAAGCTTCACGAGTGCCTGGAGGGGCTGGAGCGGCTTCTGGCGGAGAAGAGGTTCGATCGCCCCAAGAACATGATGGGGCTGGAGATCGAGCTGAATCTGGCGGGTGCCGACGGGTTGCCGAGAATGGTGAATGCCCAGGTTCTGGAGCGGATAGCGAGCCAGGATTTCCAGACGGAACTCGGAATGTTCAACCTGGAGGTGAACGTCCTTCCGCACCGGCTCGGCGGCCGGGTATTCGACCAGCTCGCCGAGGAGCTGAGCGCGGGGCTCGGCTATGCCCACCGGCAGGCCGCCGAGATCGACGCCGGGGTGGTGATGATCGGCATCCTGCCGACGATCACCCGCGCCGACCTGGTCACGGCCAACCTGTCCGCGGTGGACCGCTACTCGCTGCTGAACGAGCAGATCCTGATGATGCGCGGCGAGGACTTCATGCTCGACATCGACGGGGTCGAGCGGCTGACCTGGAGCACCGGGTCGATCGTCCCGGAGGCCGCCTGCACCTCCGTACAGCTGCACCTGCAGGTGACGCCGGCCCGGTTCGCCGACGTGTGGAACGCGGCGCAGGCGGTGACCGCCGTACAGATAGCCGTCGGCGCCAATTCGCCGTTCCTGTTCGGGCGCGAGCTGTGGCGCGAGTCCCGGCCGCCGCTGTTCACCCAGGCCACCGACACCCGGCCGCCCGAGCTCCAGGCCCAGGGGGTGCGGCCGCGGACCTGGTTCGGGGAGCGCTGGGTGGAGTCGGCGTACGAGCTCTTCGCGGAGAACGTCCGCTACTTCCCCTCGCTGCTGCCCATCTGCGACGAGGAGGAGCCGCTGCGCGTGCTCGCCGAGGGCGGGGTGCCGACCCTGCAGGAACTGGTCCTGCACAACGGCACGGTCTACCGGTGGAACCGGCCCGTGTACGGGATCGCCGACGGGATGCCGCACCTGCGGGTGGAGAACCGGGTGCTGCCGGCCGGCCCGACGGTCGCCGACGTGGTCGCGAACGCCGCCTTCTACTACGGGCTCGTCCGCACGCTCGCCGACGAGCAGCGGCCGGTGTGGACCCGGCTGCCGTTCGCCGAGGCGGAGGCCAACTTCGACGCCGCCTGCCGGTACGGGATCGACGCGCGGCTGCGCTGGCCGCGCCGGGGCCGCGGCGGCGGGCTGGCCGGCGTGTCCGCCGTACGCCTGGTCCTGGACGAGCTGCTGCCGATGGCGGCGTCCGGCCTGGACGCCTGGGGCATCGAGCCCGCCGACCGCGACCACTACCTCGGGATCATCGAGGAACGCTGTCAGCGGCGGGTCAACGGCGCGACCTGGCAGGTGGACACCTACCACCGGGCGCTCGCGTCCGGCCTGGAGCGGGACGCGGCGCTGGCCGCGGTCACCCGGCGCTACAGCGAGCTGATGCACAAGGGAGACCCCGTGCACACCTGGCCGGTCGGACTGGCCGACGAGGAGGTGAGCGCCGTGCTGCCGGTGCAGCGCTGAACCGGCCGCTGCACGCGCGTTCCCGGTCCGGTGATCCCGTTCCCCCGCGGAGGAGGCAGTATGGGGTGGACGAAACGGAACGGCGGGACGGGAGTCGGACGTGCGGGCGGAGCCGGAACCGGTGGTCAAGACGTTGCAGCCCGGGAACGAGCGGGGGATGCTGCGCACCGAGACGCTGCTCGTGCTGGCGCTGTCGCTCGGTGCGAGCGCCGTCTCGTCGCTGATCAGCTTCATCGGATCGCTGACCAAGCCGGGCGGCCTGAAGGACCAGGCCGCCACGCTCAACGGTTCGTACGCCCCCGGCCGGCCCTGGCTCGACCTGGCCTGGCAGCTGTTCGGCATCGGCACCGCTCTGGTGCCGGTGCTGCTGGTCGCCCACCTGCTGACCCGGGAGGGCGTGCCGGGGCTGCGCGTCCTGGGCTTCGACCGCACCCGGCCCGGCTGGGACCTGGCGCGCGGAGCCCTCGTCGCGGCCGGGATCGGCAGCGCGGGGCTGGCCTTCTACCTGGCGGCCCGGGCGAGCGGGGCCAACCTGACCGTGGTGCCGGAGGCACTGCCCGACGTGTGGTGGAAGTTCCCCGTGCTGATCCTCTCCGCGGTGCAGAACGCCGTGGTGGAGGAGATCATCGTGCTGGCCTACCTGCTGCGCAGGCTGGGTCAGCTGGGCTGGTCGCCGATGGCCGCGCTGCTGGCCAGCTCGGTGCTGCGCGGCTCCTACCACCTCTACCAGGGGATCGGCGGCTTCCTCGGCAACATGGCGATGGGCGTCGTCTTCGTCCTGGCGTACCGCCGCTGGGGCCGGGTGGCACCGCTCGTCGTCGCGCACGCCCTGCTCGACATCGTGGCGTTCGGCGGGTACGCGCTGCTCGCGGGCAAGGTCGGCTGGCTGCCGACCCCGTAGTGGTCCTCCCCGTCAGGGCCGGGTGAGCAGTTCGCCGTCGATGACGGTGACCGCGTTGCCGGTCAGGAGCGTACGGTCGCCCGCCAGCCGGACCGCGACGCGTCCGGTACGCGCTCCGCCCTGGAGGCCGACCAGCGAGGTACGGCCCAGCCGGGCGGCCCAGAACGGGGCGAGCGCGGTGTGGGCGCTGCCGGTGACCGGGTCCTCGTCGATCCCGAAGGCCGGGAAGAAGCCGCGGGAGACGAAGTCGTATCCGCGCGAGGGGTCCTCGGCGGCCGCGGTGACGATCACCCCGCGGCGGGCGTAGCCGCGCAGGGCCGCGATGTCGGGGGTGAGTTCGCGCACGGCCCGCTCGTCCGCCAGCTCGACGAGCAGGTCGCCGATGTGCTCGGACGTGTCGTGGACGGACCTGATCTCCGCGCCGAGGGCGCTCTGCACCGCGGGGTCCGCCTCCACCGGTGTGAGGGAGGACGTCGGGAAGTCCATCGTGATCGTGCCGTCCGCGGCGGTCTCCGCGGTGAGGATGCCGCACCGCGCGGAGAACCGGATCAGCCCCCGGGCGAGGCCGCTCGCCGCGATCACGTGCGCGGTGGCGAGCGTGGCGTGGCCGCACATGTCGACCTCGGCGGACGGGGTGAACCAGCGCAGGGCCCAGTCGGCCTCACCGCCGGGCGGCAGCGGCCGGGCGAACGCGGTTTCGGAGAGGTTGACCTCGGCGGCGACCTGCCGGAGCCAGGCGTCGGGCGGGAACTCCCCGTCGAGGAGCAGGACCCCGGCGGGGTTGCCGAAGAAGGGGCGGTCGGTGAAGGCGTCGACGATTCGGAGGCGCATGCGCCGACCGTAGGGCTCGCCTTCGGCCGGCCACAAATGCCAATCCGGGACGATTGGCCTGATGATCACGACCGTCGTTCATGCGCGGGGCGGCCTGCTCCGGGCCGAGTCCGCGAGCCGCGCGGCGCACGCGGCGACGAGCCCGCGGAGCTCGTCCGGCCGCTCGATGACGAAGGGACGGTCCAGCGAGGCGAGTACGGCAGGCAGCCAGTCGAGCCGCTCCACCCGCAGGCCGACCCGGGACCAGTGCCCGGACTCCGGATCCGGACCGGCCCCGGGCGCCTGCTCCTCCACGATCGCGAGGCCGGCGGGAAGCCGGGCCCGGACGTCCTCGGCGCTCCCCTGGACCAGGACGCTCACCTCGTGCCGGCGGGGAGCGGTGGCGAGCCCCGTCAGGAGGCGCTCCGCCGGGTCGAACCCCGCGGGAGGGACGAACGAGCCGGCCAGCACCCGCGCGCCGGCCATGCGGTCCAGCCGGAACGTGCGGTCCTCGTCCGCCTCGGGATCCACACCGGTCACGTACCACTTGCCCGAGTGGGCGACGAGGCCGTGGGGGTGCAGCGTGCGCTCGCTGCGCCGGCCGTCCGCGGCGACGTACCGGAACGAAACCGGCCTGTGGTGGCGCACCGCGTCGGCGATCGTGAGGAGGGTCCCGGTCTCCGGGGCCGTCGACGTGCCGGGCGGGGCGGTGCCGGGCGGGGCCGTGAAGGCGAGCGAGCCGAGCAGGGCGTCGAGCCGGCGGCCGAGCCGTTCGGGCAGGACCCGTCGGATCTTGGCCGCCGCCGTCTCGCTCGCGGTGCCCGCGGCGGCCGTCAGCCCGGCACGCCGGCCGGCCAGCAGGCCGAGCAGCACGGCGAGCGCCTCGTCGTCGCTCAGCATGAGCGGGGGCATGCGATAGCCGGCGGCGATCCGGTAGCCGCCGTGGCGGCCCCGCACGGACTCGACGGGTACGTCGAGGTCGAGGAGGTGATCGGCGTACCGCCGCACCGTGCGCTCGTCGACGCCGAGCCGGTCGGCGAGTTCGGCCACGGTGCGCAGGCCGCCCGACTGCAGGAGTTCCAGCATCGTGAGGACGCGTGCGATGGGTCGGGACATACCCGGAAGTCTCTCGCGGATACCGGGCGGGTTCTGTCCGGTATCCGCTCTAGCGTGAGGCCGACCGAAGAACCACCGATCTTGGGAGAACCATGGACTTCGTCTCGATCCGCATCATCACGGGCGACGTCGCCCGCCTCGTCGACTTCTACGAGCGGGCCACGGGAGTGGAGGCGAACTGGTCCACCGAGGACTTCGCCGAGCTCAGGACCGCCTCGGCCGCGCTCGCCATCGCCGGCACCCGCACGGTGCCCCTGTTCGCCCCGGGCTCTGCCCGCCCGGCCGACAACCACAGCGTCATCGTCGAGTTCCTCGTCGACGACGTGGACCGGGTGCACCGGGAACTGGCCGACGCCTCGGCGGGGGACCCCGTCCAGGCGCCCACCACGATGCCGTGGGGGAACCGCTCGCTCCTGGTACGGGATCCCGACGGCACCCTCGTCAACTTCTTCACTCCCGTCACACCGGCGGCCAAGGCCAAGTTCGCCCGCTGACGCCACGACGGCACGGCGCCACGACGGGCGCGGCGCGGACGACCGGCCTGGTCGGGGCCGTGTTCGGTATGGGTTTCCGATATATCGTTGACGCATCGCGATCGGTCAGTGATAGTTGAGGCATCGCACGAGCGATGACACGGAAACGAAAGACGGAAGGAGCGCAGTCATGCGTTCACACGGACAGCACGGTCACGACCACGGACACGAGCACGGGCGGGGCCACGGGCACTGCGGCCCCGATCGTCGGGAGGAGTTCAGGGGCCTGCGTGCCGCCTTCGGACCGTTCGGGCCGCCCTTCGGCGGCGGGCCCTTCGGTGGGCGGGGCGGGCGCGGCGGACCGCGTGGCCGGGCGCGGCGCGGAGACGTGCGCGCCTCGATCCTGGCGCTGCTGGTGGACCGCCCGATGCACGGCTACGAGATGATCCAGGAGATCGGCGAGCGCAGCGGCGGGGCCTGGAAGCCCAGCCCGGGGTCGGTCTACCCCACCCTCCAGCTGCTGGAGGACGAGGGGCTCATCACGAGCGAGAGCGAGGGCGGCAAGAAGCTGTTCACGCTCACCGACGCCGGCCGCACCGAGGCCGCATCGGGCCCCGAGGCCCCCTGGGCCGACGCCGGGCGCGGATTCGACTTCGAGGCGCTGCACGAGGTCCGGGCGGCCGGGATGAGCCTGTTCGAGGCCTTCGGCCAGGTCTACAAGACCGGCTCGGCCGAACAGCGCGAGAAGGCCCTCGCGGTCATCAACGACGCCCGCAAGAAGCTCTACCTGATCCTGGCCGACGAGCACTGAGCCGGCCGGCGAAACGAACGGCGCGGCCCCCGGGGGGGCCCCCCGGGGGGTGTGTTTTAAAAAAAAATCGCAGGCCCCCGAAAATATTTTGTATTTATATGTGGGGGGGGGTTGAATA
>NZ_JBHYVA010000336.1:0-8911 GCF_042750055.1 Streptomyces sp. NPDC059456 | reverse complement strand
GCCCCTGTGAGGGGACCCGCCCGCGCCGTGTGCACCGCGGCGTGCGGTCACCAGTAGTGGCGCCGGCCGCCGACCGCGTGCCCGACCGAGCCCAGGATCCACAGCACCGCGCCGACCACCAGCAGGATGACCCCGATGGTCCACAGGAAGGAGAGTCCGGTCAGGAAACCGATGAGCAGGAGGATCAGTCCGACGAGAATCATGCGATGCCTCGTTCTCACGTTGGGGACCGGCGGAACGGTTGAACCGCCGTGGCGCCTCGGACGGCGTGTACCCCCGAATCCCGTCCGTACCGGTGCCGTCCCCGACGAGGGCCGGCTGCGGTCGAGTTCGCTCCGTCCGCGGCCTCCCCCACCGCGTCGTCGTTCTCGTCCTGGGCGCTGAGCGGCTCGTGGACGAGGATGCCGAGGGCCACGCGGCTGCCGGCGGCGATGTCCGTGGTGTGCGGCGAGGATGGGGGGATGACCGACACCTTCACCACACGGACGCTCGACGTGACGACGGGCTCCGACGAGACCGTCCACGACCTGACCCCGGCGTGCGCGCAGTTCCTGCGGGACGCCGCCCGCGGCCGGGACGGGCTGCTCAACGTGTTCACCCCGCACGCGACGGCCGGGCTGGCCCTCATCGAGACGGGCGCCGGCAGTGACGGTGACCTGCTGGACGCGCTGCGCACGCTGCTGCCCGCCGACGACCGCTGGCGCCACCGGCACGGCTCCCCCGGCCACGGCCGCGACCACGTCCTGCCCGCCTTCGTGCCGCCCCACGCCACCCTGCCGGTGGTGGGGGGCGAGCTGGCGCTGGGCACCTGGCAGTCCGTGGTGCTGGTGGACACCAACCGGGACAACCCCCGGCGCACGGTGCGGCTGTCCTTCCTGGGCTGAGCGCATCGGGGCGGCGTCAGCGGCACCGGGCGGGAGCGGCGCCGGCACCGGAGTCGTCCCCGAGGGTGCGGCGGGCGCACCGGAGCACCATCGCGGCCAGGCCGCCGCCCGACCGGCAGCGGTTCCTCCTCGGCGCCGACGCTGCGCATGGGGGCCCTTTCGCTTGTCCTCCGTGCCGTTCCCTCCGGCGTGTGCCCGCTCGGGTACCGGCCGTCCGGGGCCTCATCCCGATGCCCGGCCCCGGCCCTGGCCTGCGGAAACGGCCCCGCGGGAGCGGTAGACGACGTACGGGCGGGCCAGGTAGCCGAGCGGTGCGGTGAAGGCGTGGACGAGGCGGCTGAACGGCCACAGGGCGAACAGCGTCATGGCGAGCAGCGCATGGACCTGGTACGGCAGCGGGGCGCCCGCCATGGCGGGGACGTCGGGGTCGAGGGCCAGGAGGGAGCGGAACCAGACGGACACGCCCATCCGGTAGTCGTAGGGGTGCGGGGCGAGGGTGGTCGCGGTGGCCGTCAGGCCGGCCAGCAGGACGGCGGCGAGGACGGGGTGGACGGCGCGGTCGCTGCGGCTCGTGCCGATGCGTACGGCGGGCACCCTGAGGCGCCGGTACAGCAGGATCGCCAGGCCGGTGACGGTGGCCAGGCCCGCGGCTCCCCCGACGAACAGGGCGTTGGCGTGGTAGACCGGTTCGCGGATGTGCAGGCGCTCGGTGAGCGATTCGGGGACGAGCAGTCCCACGACGTGCCCGCCGATCACGAAGAGCAGTCCGTAGTGGAAGAGCGGGGCGCCGATGCTCAGCAGCCGGTGCTCGTGCAGCTGGCTGGAGCGGGTGGTGAACCCGAAGCGGTCGTAGTGGTAGCGCCAGGCGGTGCCCGCGACGAGGACGACGGCGACGAGGTAGGGCAGCACGCCCCACAGGGCGGTGTGCACGTGGTTCATCGGCGGGTCTCCTCGGCCGGGGCTGCCTGCGGGCGCAGCGCGGGAAGGGGCAGCAGGCCCACGGTCTCGGTGGGCGGGCCGCTGCGCGCCAGGTGCAGGGCGGCCGCACGGTCGGCGGGCGAGGCTCCCGGCAGGGTGAGGCAGACGGCCTTGAGGACGTCGGCGTAGGCGCTCTCGTGGTCGGCCAGGGCCATCCGGAGCAGTTCGAGTGCGGCACGGTGTTCCCGGAGGGCCCCGCGTCCGGCTTCGGGGCTGCGGGCGGCGAACTCCAGGGCGAGCGGCAGGAAGTCGGGCAGTTCGTCCGCGGGTGGCCGCCAGCCGTGCTCGCGGTACAGCCGGCGCCAGCGCAGCAGGGCTTCGCCGCGGCGGCGGGTGTCGCCGTCCGTGTAGTACGTGAGGTGCAGGGTCCGGCGACGGCTGCGGTCGAAGGTGGTCACATAACGGGCGGACAGCTCCAGTTGCGGTACTCCGGCGACGGCGGTGCAGAACCGCAGCAGCAGCGCGGCCTCCTCACCGGGGACCTCGCGCAGACAGCTCCGGACGAGGCCGAGGCGCTGCGGCCAGTCCTCGTCGGGGTGCGACAGCAGCAGGGAGGCGGCCTGGTGGAGGGCGGCGGTGTGGGTCATGCCCGCCCCCGGCGGGGGAAGAGTCCGGTCGGGGTGCCCCGGCCGTTCCAGTTGAGCAGGTTGACGCGGCCGCTCAGCGAGCCGGTCGGCCCGGTGGCCCCGGGCGCGTTCACGGCTTCGGGGCCGGCGAGGGGGGCGTGGAAGGTGTCGGCGGTGTACATCCCGGGCCCGCCCTCGCCGTCGAGGCTGCATCCGGTGCCGGGGCCGGTATGTTCCTCGTGCCGGGAGTGCTCGGCGACGTACCCGGTCGGGATGACGTAGCGGTCCTCGTACTTGGCGACGGCGAGCAGCCGGTACATGGCCTCGACGGCGTCGCCGTCCATGCCGACGGAGCGGGCGATGGCGGGGTCGCGCTCCTCGCCGAGGTTGATGCGCCGCATGTGGGCGCGCATGGCGGCCAGGCGGCACAGCGCCGCCTCCACCGGGTCCGGGTCGCCCGCCGTGAACAGTTCGGCCAGGTAGCCGATCGGGATCCGCATCGAGTCGATCGCGGCGAAGAGCTTCGCCGGGTCCTCGCCGTCGTGTCCGGTGGCGGTCAGGGACTCCACGACGGGCGACAGCGGCGGGATGTACCAGACCATCGGCATGGTGCGGTACTCCGGGTGCAGCGGCAGCGCCACCTTGTACTCGCTGATCAGGGCGCGTACGGGGGACCGCCGGGCGGCCGTGATCCAGTCGTGCGGGATGCCCGCGTCCTCCGCCGCCTGCTGCACGGCGGGGTCGTGGGGGTCGAGGAAGCAGCCGAGCTGGGCCTCGTAGAGGTCCTTCTCGTCCGGTGTGGCGGCGGCGGCCCCGACCTTGTCGGCGTCGTAGAGGACGACCCCGAGGTAGCGCAGGCGGCCGACGCAGGTCTCGGAGCACACGGTGGGCTGTCCGGCCTCGATGCGCGGGTAGCACAGCGTGCACTTCTCGGCCTTGCCGGTGCGGTGGTTGAAGTAGACCTTCTTGTACGGGCATCCGGTCACGCACATGCGCCAGCCGCGGCAGCGGTCCTGGTCGACGAGGACGATGCCGTCCTCGATCCGCTTGTACAGGGCCCCCGAGGGGCACACGGCGACGCACGACGGGTTCAGGCAGTGCTCGCAGATCCGTGGCAGGTAGAACATGAACGCCTGCTCGTACTCCAGGCGGACCTTCTCGTTCATCTTCTTGAGGACGGGGTCGCCGGCCAGGTGCTCGGGGCCGCCGCCCAGGTCGTCGTCCCAGTTGGGGCCCCAGGTCACCTGGGTGGGACGGCCGTCGATGAGGGAGCGGGGCGCGGCGGTGGGGACGTCGTCGCCGAGCGGCGCGTTGATCAGGTTCTCGTAGTCGTACGTCCACGGCTCGTAGTAGTCGGCCAGGGAGGGCAGGCGCGGGTTGGCGAAGAGGGTGGCGAGCCGGCGGGCCCGGCCGCCGCTGCGCGGGACCAGCCGGCCGCGCTTCAGCCGCCAGCCGCCCTGCCACTTCTCCTGGTCCTCGTAGGAGCGGGGGTACCCCTGCCCGGGGCGGGTCTCGACGTTGTTGAACCAGGCGTACTCGCTGCCGGAGCGGTTGGTCCAGGTCTGCTTGCAGGTGACGGAACAGGTGTGGCAGCCGATGCACTTGTCGAGGTTCATGACCATGGCGACCTGCGCCATCACGCGCCCGATCGTCGCTTCGCTTCGGGGCATCAGTACGTGACCTCCTGGGAGCGGCGGCGGATGACGGTCACCGCGTCGCGCTGGTTGCCGGTGGGGCCGTAGTAGTTGGGGGCGAAGCAGAGCTGGGCGTGTCCGCCGATCAGATGGGTGGGCTTGATCAGCAGGCGGGTGAGGGCGTTGTGGACGCCTCCGCGCCGTCCCGTGGTCTCGGAGAGCGGTACGTTCACCATGCGTTCCTGCACGTGGTACATGAACACCGTGCCGGGCGGCATGCGGTGGGAGACGACGGCGCGGGCGACGACCACGCCGTTGGCGTTGACCGCCTCGATCCAGTCGTTGTCGGCGACGCCGATCGCGGCCGCGTCCTCGAGGCCGAGCCAGATCACCGGGCCGCCGCGGGCCAGGGTCTGCATCAGGAGGTTCTCCTGGTACTCGGAGTGGATGGACCACTTCGAGTGCGGGGTCAGGTACCGCACGGTCACCGACCGTGCGCCGTCCTGTCCCGCCTCCCGGCCCGGTGCGTCGCCGAGGGCGGCGAGGTCCAGCGGCGGCCGGTAGACGGGCAGTTGTTCGCCGTACTCGGCGATCCACTCGTGGTCGAGGTAGAAGTGCTGGCGGCCGGTCAGCGTGTGCCAGGGCTTGCGGTGCTCGGTGTTGACGGTGAAGGGCGCGTAGCGGCGGTCCGGTCCTTCCTTGCCGGACCATTCGAAGCTGGCGCCGACCTGCACCGGGCGGGCCTGGGTGTCGGAGAACACGATGCGCCGCTCGGCCAGCGAGGCGGCGAGTTCCTCCAGACCGCTCGCCGGTCCGCAGCGCACGCCCAGCTGCCGGAACCCCTCGGCGGCGACGCGGCCGTTCGTCGTGCCGGACAGGGCCAGGATGGCCTCGCACATCTTGACGTCCGTGTCGAGCAGCGGCCGGCCCCGGGCCGCTCCCTGCCGGGCCGTGCCGCAGCGTTCGGCGAGCCAGTGGGACTCCGGGGTGGTGTGCACGGTGATGCCGCGCACCTGCATGCCGTGTTCGTCGGGCACCGGCCCGAAGGCCGCCAGCTGGTCGGCGAGGGCGGTGTAGTCCCGTCTGACGAGCGTGTACCGGGGTGTGGTGGGGCCCTCGGCGGGGGCCTCGTCGGGCGTGTCGTGCTGCAGGGCCGTGGCGACCAGGTCCCAGGCGTCGTCCAGGCGGCCCCGGGCCAGTTCGGCCACCTTCCCGGCGATGCCGTGGAAGATCTCGAAGTCGGTGCGCGCCTGCCACGGCGGGTCGATCGCCGGTGAGAAGGCGTGCACGTAGGGGTGCATGTCCGTACTGGACAGGTCGTGCTTCTCGTACCAGGTCGCCGCCGGCAGGACGAGGTCGGCGAACAGGGTGGTGGAGGTCATCCGGAAGTCGAGGGCGAGCAGCAGGTCCAGCTTCCCGCGCGGTGCCTCGTCGTGCCAGGCCACCTCCCGCGGGCGGTGTTCCTCGGGCGCCGGCGCGGCCGAGGCGTTGTCGTCCGCGCCCAGCAGGTGCCGCAGGAAGTACTCGTTGCCCTTGGCGGAGGAGCCGATGAGGTTGGCCCGCCACACCGTCAGCACGCGCGGCCAGTTCGCGGGATCGTCGGGGTCCTCGCAGGCGAACGCGAGCCGGCCCGCCTCGCGCTGCCGGTCCACCCACCCCGCGGGCTCCATGCCGGAGGCGCGGGCCTGGCGGCCCAGCTCCAGCGGGTTGGCCGAGAACGTGGGGTAGGACGGCATCCAGCCCTGCCGCACCGACCGGGCCACCAGGTCCGCCGTGTGCGCGCCGGCGAAGGTGCCGCGGGCCGTCGGCGCGGTGAGCGCGTCGGCGCCGAACCCCTCGTAGCGCCACTGGTCGGTGTGCAGGTACCAGTACGGTGTGCCCGCCATCTGCCGGGAGGGCCGTACCCAGTCGGATGCGGTGGCCAGCTGCTGCCAGCCCGCGTACGGCCGCACCTTCTCCTGGCCCACGTAGTGCGCCCAGCCGCCCCCGTTCACCCCCTGGCAGCCGGTGAGCAGGAGCAGGGACAGGAAGGAGCGGTAGATGGTGTCCGAGTGGAACCAGTGGTTCGTGCCCGCACCCATCACGATCATGCAGCGGCCGCGGGTCTGCTCGGCGGTCCGCGCGAACTCCCGTGCCGCGCGCACCACCGCGCCCGCGGCCACGGAGGTGATGGCCTCCTGCCAGGCGGGGGTGCAGGGGACGGAGGCGTCCTCGTAGGAGGCCGGCCACTGTCCGTCGAGTCCGCCGCGGCCCACCCCGTACTGGGCGAGCATCAGGTCGAACACGGTCGTCACCAGGCGGTCTCCGAGGCGCTGGACGGGAACGTCGCGTTCCAGCGTCGCTCCCTCCTCGTCGAACCGGGGCAGGACGACCTTCGCGGTCGGCCCGTCCGCGCCGTCGTAGAGGCTCAGGCGCGGCTCGATGCCGCCCAGGTCCAGGTTCCAGCGGCCCTCGCCGAACTTCGACCAGCGGTCCCCCAGCGTCCCGTTGGGCACCACCGGCGAGCCGGTGACGGCGTCCAGCAGGACGGGCATCCACCGGCGCGCCGCCTCGTCCGGCGCCTCCCGGGTGTGGCGCAGGTCCGCGGCCGTGACGAAGCGGCCCGGGACGTGCCGGCCCGGTTCCCGTTCCTCCAGTTCGATCAGGAACGGCAGGTCGGTGAACCGTTTCACGTAGTCGGTGAAGTAGGGCACCTGCCGCTCGACGAAGCACTCCTTGAGGATCACGTGCCCCATCGCCATGGCCATGGCGCCGTCGGTGCCCGGGTGGGGGTGGAGCCATTCGTCGGCGAACTTGGTGGCGTCCGCGTAGTCGGGCGAGACGACCACGACCTTCTGTCCGCGGTAGCGCGCCTCGGCCATCCAGTGGGCGTCGGGGGTCCTGGTGACGGGGACGTTGGAACCCCACAGCATCAGGTAGGCGGCGTCCCACCAGTCCCCGGACTCCGGTACGTCGGTCTGGTCGCCGAAGACCTGCGGTGACGCGATGGGCAGGTCCGCGTACCAGTCGTAGAACGACAGCATCGGTGCGCCGATCAGGGCGTGGAACCGGGCCCCGACGGCGTGCGAGGCCATCGACATCGCCGGGATCGGGGAGAACCCGGCGATCCGGTCGGGGCCGTGCGCGGCCAGGGTGTGGACGTGCGCGGCGGCGGCGATCTCCAGGGCCTCCCGCCAGCCGATGCGGACCAGGCCGCCCTTGCCGCGGGCCGCCTGGTAGCGCCGCCTCTTGTGCGGGTCCGTGGTGATCTCCGCCCAGGCCGCGACCGGGTCCCCGCCCAGGCGCTCCTTCGCCTCGCGGTACATCTCCACGAGCACGCCCCGGGCGTGCGGGTAGCGCACGCGGGTGGGCGAGTAGGTGTACCAGGAGAACGAGGCCCCGCGGGGGCAGCCGCGCGGTTCGTACTCCGGCCGGTCGGGCCCCGTCGTCGGGTAGTCGGTCGCCTGCGTCTCCCAGGTGATCAGGCCGTCCTTGACGTACACCTGCCACGAGCAGGAGCCGGTGCAGTTCACGCCGTGCGTGGAGCGCACCACCTTGTCGTGGGCCCAGCGCTCGCGGTACGGCGTGTCGTTGACCGCCTGGTCGGTGCGGAACACCGCCCGGCCGTCCGCCGTCCCGGGCGCTCGGGTGAGGAACCGGCCCGCCCGCAGCAGTCGGTCCGCGACGGCGTCCGCCGCGCGTTCTGTCGTAGCCCTGGCCCTGCCGCGCTTCACGTGGTGGCCCCTTCCGGAGACGGGCGCGGCCGGGCCCGTGCGGGATCCGGCCGACCGTGGGTGGGTCGTGCACAGGGTGCGTGCGCGGACACGTGTGACGCGGATCACTCGCCGCCGGTTGAATGGATCGAGAACGTACCTTGGCCCGCTCTTGGGAAGGGAACCCCGCCCGGCCTCCCCGGTTGGACCCGCAACGACCGGGTAGCCCTTCCACGGGGGCGACCGTCGCGTCCGCACCGCAGGAGAGGAGGAGCGGCCCATGCACTCGTTCGCACTGCCGCTGATCCCCACGGAGGAAGGCGGACTGCTCATCCCGGCCGAGCAGGTGACGGCCCTCCTGCGGGGAGTGGCCGATGACTGGGCTTCCGCGGTGGAGGACGGCTCCCCGGAGGCCGATCCCGAGACGGTCCGGGCCATGACCGAGGCCCTCACCCAGCTGGCCGACCAGATCGACGCGGAGTGCATCGCCTGCGCGTCACGGCCGGACCGGCAGCCCTGAGGCGCGCCCGGGCCGCGGGCGGACCCGGCGACGCGGGACGTACGCGGCGGCCCTCGGGCGCGGTCTGCTTTCGGACATCTGCGTGCCGATGGCGTGCGCTCGGGCGCAGGAGCCGATTTCCGGGGCAGACGAGGGGGTGACCGTCCCGGGCGTCACCCGGACGGCCGGACCGGCCGGCCGCAGGCGGCGCCGACCCCAGGAGGTTTCGCGATGCTGATCAACGTCACCCGTACCGGCGGGTTCGCGGGCAGGGAACGGACCGCTTCCCTCGACACGGAGTACCGCAGCGACGGCCCCGAACTGGAGTGGCTGGCCGAGCGGGCCCTGAGCGGCGAGTGCCCCGCGGACCGGGCACCCGTGCCGGACGGGTTCCGCTACGTCGTCCGTGTCGACGGCAAGCTGGTGGAGTTGAGGGATCCGTACCTGACCGACGAACAACGGCAGCTGATCACCGCGGTCCTGGGCGAGGGCGCCTGACCGTCACGCCCCACCACGCCCCGTCACGCCCATCCCGCCGGGCCGGTCCGCTCCGGTCCTCGAACTGGACCTCCCCGGCACCGGGGTGCACCACGCCGACGATCCGCGCCCCGCCTAGCTCGGGCACCACCCGGTCGGGGGGGGGGTGGACTACCACTAG
>NZ_JBHYVA010000335.1:0-8911 GCF_042750055.1 Streptomyces sp. NPDC059456 | reverse complement strand
ATACCGCCGACCGGACGTTGACCGGATGACGACGACAGCGACACCTGTCCTGTGGCGGGGGCCCTCGGCTTGCCCTGCTCCGGTCCCGCTCAGGGCCGGTCCTGCTCAGGGCGTCAGCGGCGGCCGGTATCCGGCGTCGGGGCCGGAGCCGGGGCGCTGCGGCTCGTTCTCGCGGATGACCTCGCCCTGGACGACCTTGCCGTCGGGCTGGTGGATGCGGGCCTGCTGGAAGGCATCTCCGAAGCTGCCGGCCGGAGCCGCGGCCATCTTGCGCTCCAGGGAGCGGCTCGCCCGGCGGCCGACGAAGGCCCGGACGGGCGGGATCAGCAGGAGCAGGCCCGCCACGTCGGACAGCAGGCCGGGCAGGATCAGGAGCAGGCCGGCCAGCATCGTGAGGCCGTTGCCGCCGCCCGGCTGCTGCGGCGCGGGCTGCCGCCCCTGCTGAGCCTGCTGGAAGGTGTTCGTCAGGTTCTTGAAGGCACGCCGTCCGGCCCGCTTGATGACCACCGCACCCAGCACGATCCCGCCGATGAGCAGCAGGGCGACGGTCAGCCCGCCGGCCGCTCCGGCGACCAGGCTCAGCAGCCAGATCTCCAGGATCATCCAGGCGGCTACCGCCAGGGGGAGGAACGTGCGGGCGCGCGAGCGCCGTCGGGGGGCCGTCGAAAGGGGAACGCCGGTCGTCATGTCCCCAGTGTGCCCGGGGTGGCATAAAAGCGACCTCAGCCGGAGGTACCGGACATCCCCTAGGGGGCCGGCCGCCGGTGCCTCCCGCCGCGGATCAGCCCCGCCGATCAGCCCCGCGGCTCAGCCCCGCCGATCAGCCCCGCGGCTCAGCCCCGCCGTGCGGCCCTGCCGCGGCCGGTCAGCTTCGCGGCGCGGGTCCCGAGCCCCCACTGGGTGACCCGCCAGAGGGCCTCCACCACGATGTCCTTGCTCATCTTGCTGTCGCCGAACTCGCGCTCGACGAAGGTGATGGGGACCTCGACGACGCGGAAGCCCTGCCGCACGGCCCGGCGGGCCAGGTCGACCTGGAAGCAGTAGCCGGCGGAGGCCACCTCGTCCAGGCCCAGCCCCTCCAGGGTCTCCCGGCGGAAGGCCCGGTAGCCGCCGGTCACGTCCCGGATCGGGACGTCCAGCATCAGCCGGGAGTACGTGGAGCCGCCGCGCGAGAGGAACTCGCGGCTCTTGGGCCAGTTGACCACCCGGCCGCCCGGCACCCAGCGCGAGCCCAGGACGAGGTCCGCCCCGGTGAGTGCGGTGAGCAGCCGCGGCAGCTCCTCGGGCTGGTGGGAGCCGTCGGCGTCCATCTCGACGAGCACGCCGTAGTCGCGCTCCAGGCCCCAGGCGAAGCCCGCCAGGTAGGCGGCGCCGAGGCCTTCCTTGCCCTTGCGGTGCAGGACGTGCACGTGGTCGTCGCCGGCCGCCAGCTCGTCGGCGATCTTGCCGGTGCCGTCGGGGCTGTTGTCGTCCGCCACCAGGACGTGGGCCTCGGGGACCGCCGCGCGCACGCGGCCGACGACGGGCCGGATGTTCTCCGCCTCGTTGAAGGTCGGAATGATCACCAGGGCCGTGCCGAGCGGTCCGTGACCCCGCTGTCCGCCGTCGCTCACCGGGTCCGCCTTCGTGTTCTCGTCCGTCCTGTCACAGAGGACTTTAGAACAGTGGCCGGGGCCCGCGGTCCTTCGGGCCGGTCCGGCTCCCGCTGGCTGCGGGTCGCCGTGACCGTTGTCTACTGGACCGCGGGGCCCGACCGGGCCACCTTCCCCCGAGTTCCCTGGGAGCAGGGGGGACCTCCGTCCGGCGAAACCTTCCCTCGCCCCCGAGGCGCGGGCGCGCTGAGCGGACGGAACCGCCCGGTACGGACGTCCGGTGGTGGACCCGGCCGAACCTATCCGGGTCCGAGCGCCCGTACCGAACCGAGGCCGGGCGGATCACCCCTGTGGCCGTACGAATACCTCCCGCCCGCCGACGACGGTGGCGAGGCACACCGGCAGATCGCCGCCGGGGGTCAGGTCGGGCAGTCCGGGGGTGCCCGAACGGGGGTCGGTGGACCAGCGGGCGACCCGGTCGTCGGGGGCCTGGACGATCAGCTCGGCGGTCTCCCAGAGCGCGTAGTCGGCGGGGGCGCCGGGCACCAGCACGCCCGCGCCGTCGCGGCCCAGGGCCCGCCAGCCGCCCCGGGTGTGGGCCGTGAAGGCGGCCCGTACGGAGATCCTGTGCTCGGGGGTGCGGTGGAAGGCGGCCGCACGGACGGTGCCCCAGGGGTCGAACGGGGTGACGGGGGCGTCGGAGCCGAAGGCCAGCGGCACGCCGGCCCTGAGCAGGGCGGCGAACGGGTTCAGGGTGCGGGCGCGCTCGGCTCCGAGCCGGTCGGCGTACATGCCGTCCTCGCCGCCCCAGGCGGCGTCGAAGGCGGGCTGTACGGAGGCGGTGAGGCCGAGGTCCGCGAAGGCGGCGATGGTGGCGGGGGTCATCATCTCGGCGTGCTCGACGCGGTGCCGGGCGGCGCGGACGCGGGCGAGGCCGACCTGGTCGGCGGCGGCGCGCACGCCTTCGACGACGGCGGTGACGGCGGCGTCGCCGATGGCGTGGAACCCGGCCTGGAGGCCCGCCTCGGTGCAGGCGGCGACGTGCGCGGCGACGTCGGCGGCGTCGAGGTAGCCGGTGCCGGTGTGGCCGGCGTCGGCGTACGGGGCGTGCAGGCAGGCGGTGTGGGAGCCGAGGGCACCGTCCACGAACAGGTCGCCGGCGGCGCCGATCGCGCCGAGCGCCTTGGCCTGTTCGAGGTCGCGGTCGGCCCAGTAGCCGAAGACGCGGGGGCCGGGCCGCTCGCGGGCGAGGCCCAGCAGGCCCGCGAAGTCCTCGGCGGAGGAGATGTCGGGGCCGCCGCACTCGTGGACGGAGCCGATGCCGAGGGAGGCGGCCCGGTCGAGGGCGGCCCGCTGGGCCTCGGCGCGCTGGGCGGGGGTGACGGCGGCGAGCGCGGCCCGGCGGACGGCGTGGTGGTCGTCGCGGGTGAGCGGCTCGTCGCCGCGGACGATGACGGCCGGGACGAGGTCCAGCAGGGCGGTGGTGACGACGGCGGAGTGCACGTCGATGCGGCTGAGGTAGAGCGGGCGGCCGCCGGTGGCCTCGTCGAGCTCCTCGCGGCGCGGCGCCCGGCGCTCGGGCCAGCGGGCGGCGTCCCAGCCGTGGCCGAGGAGCACCCGGTCGGCGGGGCGGCGTGCGGCGTACGCGCGGACGAGCCCGAGGGCCTCGGGCAGGGAGGTGGCACCGGTGAGGTCCAGCCCGGTCAGGGCGAGGCCGGCGGAGGTGGTGTGGACGTGTGCGTCGGTGAAGGCGGGTGTGACGAGCGCCCCGTCCAGGTCGACGACCTCGTCGACGCCCTGGGCGAAGGCGTCGGCGGCGCCTTCTGAGCCGACCCAGGCGATGTGTCCGCGCTCGACGACCATCGCGGTGGCGAAGGGGTCGGCGGGGCTGTGTACCTCGCCCCCGCGCAGGAGAACGGTCCGTTCGGATGCGGGGGCTCCGGCGGCGTCGGCGGAGTTGGCGGTGCGGTCAGTCATGCGCACAGTTTCGCGGGTCCGCGCCTGCGTCTCGACCGCGCCCCCCGGGCGGGCCGGCCGGACGGAGTCCGGCGCGGCGGACCGGCACGGGCGGAGCGCCGCGGTGCCGGGCCCCGCGGGGGCGCGTCACGAGGGGTTCAGACCCGGGGCGGGCGCGCCTCGTACGGGGTGGAGAGGACGACGGTGGTGCGGGTCGAGACGTGGGCCAGGGCGCGCAGGCGTCCCAGGAGGTCCTCCAGCTCCAGCGGGGTCGCGACGCGGACCTTCAGGATGTAGTTCTCGTCACCCGCGACGCTGTGGCAGGCCTCGATCTCGGGTACGCCGGCCAGCCGGTCGGCGATGTCGTCCGGCGCGCTCGGGTCGAAGGGCTTCACCGAGATGAAGGCCGTCAGGGGCAAGCCCACGGCTTCGGGATCGACGACGGCCGCGTACCCGCGGATCACCCCGCGCTGTTCCAGACGGCGTACTCGCTGGTGGACCGCCGACGTGGACAGTCCCGTGGCCTTGCCCAGATCCGTGTAGCTCATCCGCCCGTCCCGCACGAGCAGATCCACGATCTGGCGGTCCAGCTCCTCCATTGCGCTCATAGCCGCTCAACCTAAGGCCCAAGGGCGCTCCAGGCACAGTGCTGTCCGGCCACAAGTGGCACCTGCGGCGGGCATGTGACCAAAGCCACAAGGGTATGCGGGCGTACGGCGGGATGTTGTGGTTACTCGTGCCGCGCGGCGGGAAGTGCTTGCTGTGGCCGAGGCCGTGGGAACTGCCCGCCCGGCCCACCCAAGGGGGAGTACATCCATGCAGAACACCAAGCGCGCCGGTCGCACCGAACCGGAGCCCCTGGAATTCGTCGACGCCGGCGATGACGAGTACCTCGAAGACGCCGACGGGTTCGGGTTCGACGGGTTCGAGATCCACCACGCGACCTGCCCGGACTGCGGCCAGTCGATCGCCCTCGTCGCGGACGAGGAGTACCTGCCGGAGCACGGGCTCTGCCTGACCCCGTGGAACCCGTTCGGGCTCACGGTGTGCGCGGGTACGGGCCGCCCGGCCTCCGAGGCGCTGCCGACCGTCGGCGCGGGCCCCGACCAGTCCCAGGAGCTGGAGGTCGTGCTGCTGGACCTGCCGCAGGGCCTGGACTGGCGCACGCAGCCGTTCTCGCACGTCGGCGGTCCCGGTTCGCGTCCCGTGCGGATGCCGGCGCCGACGCTGCTGCCGCAGATGCGCCAGCACGCGCAGGCCGCCTGACGGCTTCCCGGCCCCCGGGCCGCGGTCACCAGTACGTGCCCTGCACCATGGCCCTGAGGGTGGCGTGGTGCAGGATCAGTGCGTCGGGGTCCGCCGGGACCTCGACCTCGCCGAAGTGCGCCTGCCGGTAGGCGATGCGCAGCATCACGATGCCGTGCCGCAGGGCGGCGTACAGGGTGTGGAACTCCATGTCCCGCGGGGTGTGCCCGGTGAGTTCGGCGTACCTGCGCTCCAGGTCGGTGCGGCGCAGGAAGTCCGGCAGGCCGCTCTGGCCGAAGCCGACGGTCAGGTCCTGGAAGAAGCGGTGGAGGTAGACGGTCCAGCCGAGGTCGACCTCGCGCGGGGCGTACGCAACCATCTCCCAGTCCAGGACGGCCACCGGCTCGAACCCGTCGGCCTGGTAGACGACGTTGCCGATGCGGGCGTCGCCCCAGTTGAGGACGGCGGGGCCCTCGTCCGCGGGCCACAGTTCCTCCAGGCGGCCGAAGGCCCGCTCCAGCAGCGGGGACGGCGCGAGTCCGTCGACCACCCAGGCGTAGTAGGCGCGTTGGGCGTCGACGTGGCGGCGCAGGGGGCTGCCGGTTCCTTCGGGGAGGAGGAACTCGGCCTCCTTCGCGGGGAACTGGTCGTGCAGCCGGGCCAGCAGGGAGATGCTCGCCTCCTGGAGCGCGGCGCGTTCGGAGTCGCTCGCGGCGTGCAGCCAGTTCCCCTCGTACGTGTAGGGCATGACGTCGGGCGGGACCCGGCCCTCGGCGCGGGCCATGACGAAGAAGGGCGCCCCGAGCGGTCCGGGGTCCTGTTCCAGCCACAGCACGCGCGGGACGGGCAGGTCGGTGTGGGCGGCGACCAGGCTCATCACCCGGTGCTGGCGGGGCATGTCGTAGGTGGGGAACACGGTGTAGGCGGCCGGGTCGGCGGCGAGGCGCAGGGCGCAGGAGCGGACCGGGGTGTCGGGGTGCTCGATGTCGAAGAGCAGGGTTTCGCTGGACATGCCGTTGGATCCGGGGACGGAGATGCCCGTGACCTTCGCACCGGGGAGTTCGGCGGCGAGCCAGGCGGCGAGGCGCCGGCCGAGTTCCTCGGGTTCGCGGGTGGAGGTGCGCGGGCGTGGTGCCGGTGCTGCCATGACTTTCCCCCTTCTTCTACCGGGCCACTGAGCCGTAGTCGGTGAAGCCGCTCGGGTCGTGGCGGCCGAAGCTGCCGTGTTCGAAGATGCCGAAGCCGGTCCGTCCGTCGAGGGTGAAGCGGGCGGAGTGGTCGGTGACTCCGAACGCGGCCATGGGGTGGGCGGTGGGGTCGGAGAGGTCGTAGGTGCGGCGGTCGGTCCAGCCGCGGCCCTGCCAGCTGCCGTGCTGCCAGTCGGCGGCGGGCGGGTAGCCGGCGCCGACGGCGAGCGGGGAGGAGTTCAGGATCTCGACGCCGAGTTCGAGGGGTTTGCGGGCCGGGTCGGTGAGGTGGACGACGGCGCTCTCGGGGTGGCGGGTGCCGGGGCGGTAGCGGATCTCGGTCTGGGGCCAGCCGAGTTGTACGTCGTGCCGGCCGCTGTCCTCGGGGAAGACCTGGAGGGCTTCGTTCAGGGTGCGGTGCCCGTCGGCGTCCTCCTGGGCGATGACCATGACGAAGCGGTCCTCGAAGCGGACGGGGATCCAGAGCCAGTGGAAGCCCTCGGGGCGGTGCTCCTCGGCGGCGCGGCCGCCGTCCTCGCCGGGGATGGGGCGCACGCCCCAGCTGCGGTCGCGGGTGCCGGTCCATGCGTCGGGGGTGAGGGTGTGCTCCTCGCCCTTGGCGCGGAGGGTGCCGGTGACGTGGCCTGCCTGGACGAATCGGCGGCCTTCGAGCATGAGGCGGTCGCCGCGCCGCTGGACGTGGTGCGGCTCCCAGACGGCGGGGAACTCGGCGGTCCAGGTGATGTCGCAGGAGAGACCGCCGGGGTCGGCGGGGTCGGCTTCGCACCGGAGCGTGATTCGCTTCAGGGGTTCGTCGACGGTGATCCGCAGCGGGCCGACGGAGAGGTTCATGCGGTCGTCGGTGAGGGCGTCGGAGGCGCGGACGGCGAGGAGTTCGTCGCCGGTGCGCAGGGTGGCGTAGGCGTCGATGACCCCGGCGTTGGGGTAGACGCCGAGGCCGAGGATGAGGACGGCCCGGCCGGCGTGGTCGAAGACGTGGAAGATGCAGCGGTCGTAGGCGTTCCGGTCGCCGCTGACGAGGTGCTTCATCGAGAGCGGGGCCTGGTGGACGGGGTATTCGTCGAGGGGTACGGGTCGGTCCGCGGGCATGGCAAACCTCCTGGGCGGCGTGGTGGCGCGGGGGGCGGGGCCGCGGGGCGGCATCGGCTCGAACGGATATGACGGTACGTCAGATACCGGGCCGGGGGCCAGGGTTCTGGCACTCCCTGACATCCCGGCACGTCTGGCCACCTCGCGGAGCGGGCCGGACCCGGCGGGACGGGGACACCTCGAACGGATACCCGCAGGGCGGGGGCGGTTACCCGTGGCCCGAACGGCGCGTTGGCCCGGTATGACCACGCTCGAAGCCCCTGGGGCAAGAACGGGACGGCGGCGGCGTCCGGCGCCGCCCGGATACGAAGAATCGGTTCCGCAGCGGCAGCCCGATCCGCCGATCTACCAGGATCTGCTCGCGCGCTGGGCCGCGGACGGACGCACCCTGCCGGGCCGCCGCGACCCGGAGTGGTCCCGGGTCGCCGGCTCCGCCATCTGGCCCGCCGGTCCGCTCTACGGCGGCGAGTAGGGGCGTCCCGGTGACCCGGCGCACCCCATGTGCGCTCCCCGTGCTGCCTCGCCGGACCGCGGGCCGGGCGGCACCCTGGGCGCATGACCGACCCGAAGCGGCTCCTGGCCGATTTCCGGCGCGACGGCTTTGTCGTCGTCCCCCCGATCACCCCGCACGAGATCTGGGCCCCCCTGACCGGGGAGCTGCCCTCGGTCCTCGCCGAGGAGGGACCGCAGCGGTTCTTCGAGGAGGACGGCGCGAGCGTGCGCGCCGTCTACGGACTCCATCGCAGGGGCGGCCCCTGGCGGGCCCTGGCCGAAACGTCACCGCTGACCGCACTGGCCCGGCTGCTCCTGGGCGAGGACATGTACGTGTACCAGTGGAAGGTCAATCCGAAGGCGGCCCGGCGCGGCGAACGCTGGCAGTGGCACCGGGACTTCGACTTCTGGCGGGCCACCGACGGGATGCCGCGCCCGGCGGCGCTCACCGCAGCCGTGTTCCTCGACGAGGTCACCGCGGAGAACGGGCCGCTGCGCCTGATACCGGGCACCCACGCCGACCGGCCGGACGTTCCCGCGTCCTCCGGCGGCCCCGACGCGGAGGAGGGGGACTGGGCCTGGATCACCTCCAGCCGGCTCGCCTACGCGCTCCCGGACCCCTCCACCGAGGAGCTCGCCCGCACCCGGGGCGTGTACGAGGCCACCGGCCCGGCCGGAACGGCGGTCTTCTTCCACGGCAACCTGGTGCACGGCTCGGGTCCGAACCGCTCCCCGCACACCCGCACGCTCGCCCTGATCAGCTACAACGCGGTGTCCAACGCACCGCCCGCCGGCCACCCTGGCGCACGGGCGGACTGCTTCGTCAACCACGACGCGAAGCCACTGCCCGTCGAGGAGCTCTAGGGGGTGCGGGCGCTGGGGGCGGGCAGCTGCTGGAGGGCGAGCAGTCCCGCGGCGGTCGGCCGGAACCCGCACCGGCGTAGAAGGGCTCCAGGTGCGGCTCGTAATCCACGTGCAGCCACTGCGCCCCGCGGGCGCGGGCCGCCTCGGCGGCGGCCCGGACCAGCCGGACCCCGAGGCCGCGGCGGCGTTCGTCCGGGTGGACGGTGGCGCCCGGGATGAAGGCGTGCGCGCCGCCGTCGCCCGCGACGTTGACGCAGCCGACCAGGCGTCCGCCGCGGCGGGCCGCGATCCAGGCGGTGCTGCGCTCCGGCACCGGGCCGAACGCGGCCGTCCGGTGCCCCGGCCAGGCCGCGCCGAACAGCTCGTTGAGTTCGGCGTCGGCCAGTGCCGGGCAAACCTCCAGGACCGGGGCGGGCATCAACGCGAATCTGGACCCGCCACGTGGCGGGCGATGACCAAGCGCTG
>NZ_JBHYVA010000334.1:0-8966 GCF_042750055.1 Streptomyces sp. NPDC059456 | reverse complement strand
AGCCCCCCGACCAACGTGCGGCGGCCGGCCCTTCCCCGCGGCCGGCCCGCCCGCGCGCACACCCGATCCCAGGGACATCTCTCCATGCGCACCACACGTGTGACGGTCGCCGCCCTCGTGGCCGCGGCCGCGCTCACGCTCACCGCCTGCGGCGGCGAGCCCGCGAAGACCGACACGGTCACGCAGATCACCGGCCAGTCCAAGGCCGGTGCCGCCACCGTCCTCGACCGCCCCTTCGACAAGCCCGAGCTGGTCCTGACGGACACCACCGGCAAGCCGTGGAACCTGCGCGAGCAGACCAAGGGCAAGCCGACGCTCATCTACTTCGGCTACACCAACTGCCCCGACGTGTGCCCCCTGACGATGAGCAACATCGCCGTCGCCAAGAAGGCACTGCCCAAGGAGGACCAGGACAAGCTCCAGGTCGTCTTCGTCACCACCGACCCCGAACGGGACACTCCCGACTCCCTCGGCGCGTGGCTCAGGGCCCAGGACCCGTCCTTCACCGGACTGACCGGGGACTTCGCCACCATCCAGGCCGCCGCGCGCAAGCTCGGCATCGGCATCGACCCTCCGAAGAAGGAGGCCGACGGCAGCGTCGTGTCCATGCACGGCGCCCAGGTCATCGCGTTCTCGCCGAAGTCCGACGAGGGGTACCTCCTCTACGGCGAGGGCACGACCGTCGACAACTACACCAAGGACCTGCCGAAGATCATCAAGGGAGAGAACCCGTGAACGCCCGCACCACCCGCACCCTCGCCGCCGCACTCTCCCTGACGGCAGCACTCGCCATATCCGGGTGTTCCTCGGACTCCGGCTCCGGCTCCGGCTCCGACTCCGCGGGAAAGTCCGGCGCGGACAAGCCGAAGATGACGGTCACCGGCGCCTACATGCCCGAGCCCGTGAACGACAAGATGGCCGGCGCCTTCATGGTCATCAAGAACGACTCCAAGACGGCCGACAAGCTCACGGCCGTCACCAGCCCGCTCTCCGACGACCTGCAGGTCCACGAGACCAAAGACCAGAAGATGCAGCAGGTCGCGGCCATGGACGTGCCGGCCAACGGCGAGCTCAGGCTGGAGCGCGGCGGCAGCCACATCATGTTCATGGGCCTGAAGAACACGCCGAAGGTCGGCGACAAGGTCACCGTGGAGCTGCGCTTCGAGAAGGCCGACCCGGTCAAGGTCGAGCTGGACGTCAAGGAACGGACGTACAACGCCCAGAACACCAGCGCCCACTGACGGACCGAGGTACTGACACGCCATGACGGCCATCGCCCCTTCCCCGGCCCGCGTCCGGGCCCCGGCATTCCTGCCGCGGTTCGCGCTGGTCCTCGCAGCCCTGCTGGCAGCCCTGTTCACCGCAGCCGGCCCGGCCACGGCACACGCCGCACTCACCGCGAGCGACCCCCAGGACGGGGCGGTGGTCGCCACGGCCCCCGCCCAGGTCACCCTCTCCTTCTCGGAGCAGGTCGCCATGGGCGACGACTCCATCCGCGTCATGGACCCCCAGGGCAGGCGGGTGGACACGGGCGAACTGCGCGACATGTGCAGCGGGACCACCATCCGCTACGGCACCGCGCTGCACTCCGGGCTGCCGGACGGCACGTACACGGTCGCCTGGCAGGCCGTGTCCGCCGACAGCCACCCCGTCTCCGGTGCCTTCACCTTCTCCATCGGCGCCCCCTCGGCGACCAGCGTCGCCCTGCCCGCCGAGCAGGTGGGCGGCGGACCGGTGGGCATCGCGTACGACGTCGCCCGCTACGCCGCCTACGCCGGTTTCACCGTCCTCGTCGGCGGCGCCGCCTTCATCCTGCTGTGCTGGCGGCGCGGCGCCACGCAGCGCCCGCTCCAGAAGCTGGTCGTGCGGGCCTGGGTCACGCTCACCGGCGCCACCCTCGTGATGCTGGTGCTCCGCACCCCGTACACGGGGTCGGGGAAGTTCGCCGACGCGCTGGACCTCGACGGCCTCAGGGCCGTCCTGGAGACCAAGACCGGCGCCTCCCTCGTCTCCCGGCTGCTCCTCCTCGGCGCGGCGGCGCTGTTCCTGGCGGTGCTGTTCGGGGCGTTCGCCCGCCGGACCGCCGAGGAGGCGGCGAAGGGATCGGGCAAGCGCAGGGAGAAGGACAGGGAGAAGGACAGGGCGACCGAGAAGGAGACCGACGACCTGCTCTTCGGCCTCGGGATCGGCGGAGCCGTGGTGGCCGCCGGCATCGCCGCCACCTGGGCCCTGTCCGAGCACGCCTCGACGGGCATCCAGCCCGGTATCGCCATGCCCGCCGACATCCTGCACCTGCTGGCCGTCGCCGCCTGGCTCGGCGGACTCACCGCCCTGCTCGTCGCCCTCCACAAGGTTCCGGGGATCGAGCGGGAGGCCGTCCAGCGGTTCTCCCGGGTCGCTTTCGTCAGCGTCGTGGTCCTCGCCGTCACCGGCGTCTACCAGTCCTGGCGCCAGGTCGGCAGCTGGTCCGCCCTCACCGGCACCAGCTACGGACAGCTGCTGCTGCTGAAGGTCGGACTCGTCGCCGTCCTCGTCGGCATCGCCTACGTCTCCCGCTCATGGACCGCGCGGCTCACCGAGACCCCCGCCGGGAAGGCCGCCAAGGTCACCCGCCAGCGCGATGTTTCACGTGAAACACGAGCGGCCGCCGTGACGGTCCCCGAGGATCCCAAGCGCGCGGTCCAGCTCGCCCGGCAGCGTGCCGCCCGCGAGAACGCCCGCGAGAAGCAGGTCCGCGACGCCGATCCGGCGCGGGCGGGCCTGCGTCGCTCCGTCCTGGCCGAGGCCGGGGTCGCCGTCGCCCTGCTCGCGGTGACCACCGTCCTGACCAGCACCGAGCCCGGCCGGACCGCCGAGCGGGCGAGCGGACGCGACGCCGCGGCCACCGCCGTCCCCAACCGGGCCATCAAGATCACGCTGCCGTTCGACACCGGCGGCCAGAGCGGCAAGGGATCGGTCCGCGTCGAGGTCGACCCGGGCCGGGTCGGCGCCAACGCGCTCCACGTCTGGGTCGACGACCCCGACGGCCAACCGCTCGACATCCCCGAGGTCAAGGTCGCCTTCACCCTCCCCGCCAAGGACATCGGCCCCCTGCCGGTCGTCCCGGAGCACGCCGCCCCCGGACACTGGAGCGCGTCCGGCGTCCAGCTGCCACTGGCCGGGGAATGGCGGATCGACGTGACCGTCCGTACCTCCGACATCGACCAGACGACCGTGCAGAAGAACGTGAAGATCGGCTGACCAGCGTGACCGAGAGCAACCCCGAAATCGAGATCTCCCGGCGCCGGCTGCTGGGCACCGTCGGCGCCGCAGGTGCCGCCGGGCTCGCGCTCGGCGCCACCGGCGGCGCCCTCGCGCACTCCGCGCTCGCCGACTCCCCGGCCGGCGCGCCGGGGGCCGCCGGGAGCCTCGCCTCCCTCGGCGCCACCCAGGTCGCCTTCCACGGCGACCGCCAGGCGGGCATCACCACCCCCCTCCAGGCCAAGGGCCACGTCCTCGCCTTCGACCTGGCCCCCGGGGCCGGCCGCAAGGAGGCCGCCGCCCTGATGCGGCGCTGGTCCGACACCGCCCGCCTGCTGATGGCGGGCAAGGCCGCCCCGGCCGCGGACTCCGGTATCGCCCTCGATGCCGGGCCGTCCTCCCTCACCATCACCTTCGGGTTCGGCCACTCCTTCTTCGAGCGCACCGGGCTCACCGACCGCCGCCCCACCGCACTCGACCCGCTGCCCGTCTTCTCGGCCGACCGGCTCGACGCCCAGCGCAGCGACGGCGACCTGTGGGTCCAGATCGGCGCCGACGACGGGCTCGTCGCCTTCCACGCGCTGCGCGCCCTCCAGAAGGACGCCGGGGAAGCCGCCCGGGTGCGCTGGCAGATGAACGGCTTCAACCGGTCCCCCGGCGCCACCGCCGCCCCGATGACCGCCCGCAACCTCATGGGCCAGATCGACGGCACCGGCAATCCGAAGCCCGCGGAGCCCGATTTCGACCGGCGGATCTTCGTCCCCGCCACCGGTCCCGGACCCGCCGGACACGCCTGGATGGGCGGGGGCTCGTACGCCGTCGTCCGGCGCATCCGGATGCTCCTCGACGACTGGGACAAGCAGTCCCCGGCCCAGCAGGAGCAGGTCATAGGCCGTACGAAGGCGACCGGTGCGCCCCTGACCGGCGGCACCGAGACCACCGAGATGGCCCTCGACAAGATCGGCCCCGACGGCAAGCCGGTCATCGCGTCCAACGCGCACGCCCGGATCTCCGCCCCCGAACAGAACGGCGGGGCCGCCATGCTCCGGCGCCCGTTCTCCTTCCACGACGGGATCGCCCCCGACGGCACCCCGGACGCGGGGCTCCTCTTCATCTGCTGGCAGGCCGATCCGCTGCGCGGTTTCGTCCCCGTCCAGCGCAAGCTCGACCGCGGGGACGCCCTGTCGGCGTTCATCCGGCACGAGTCCAGCGGGCTGTACGCGGTACCGCCCGGCCCGCGCGACGGCGAGTACGTGGGGCAGCGGCTGCTCGAAGGATGAACAGCGCCCCGGTGGTCGGGGACCCGGCATTAGGCTGATCACATGTCGGCCACGCGCTTCACCTATCTCGGTCCCGAGGGCACCTTCACGGAAGCCGCCCTCCGCACACTGCCGGAAGCCGCGACCCGGGAGCTCGTCCCGATGGTGTCGGTCCCGGCCGCCCTGGACGCCGTGCGCAACGGGGAGGCCGCGGCCGCCCTGGTGCCGATCGAGAACTCGGTGGAGGGCGGGGTCACCGCCACCCTGGACGAGCTGGCGTCCGGGGAACCGCTGATGATCTACCGCGAGGTGCTGCTGCCCATCGCGTTCGCGCTGCTCGTGCGGCCCGGGACCAAGCTGTCGGACGTCAAGACGGTCACCGGGCACCCGGTCGCCCAGCCCCAGGTGCGCAACTGGCTGCGGGCCCATCTTCCCGACGCGGTGTGGGAGTCGGCCGCCTCCAACGCCGACGGTGCCCGGCTGGTCCAGGAGGGCCGCTTCGACGCGGCCTTCGCGGGCGAGTTCGCGGCCGCCACGTACGGGCTCGTCCCGCTGGTCACCGAGATCCACGACGCGGAGAACGCCGAGACCCGGTTCGTGCTCGTCGGGCGACCCGCCCGGCCGGCCGCACCGACCGGTGCCGACAAGACCTCCGTCGTGCTGTGGCTCGGCGACGACCACCCCGGTGCGCTGCTGGAACTCCTCCAGGAATTCGCCGTCCGCGGGGTGAACCTGATGCTGATCCAGTCCCGGCCGACGGGTCAGGGCATCGGCAACTACTGCTTCGCCGTCGACGCCGAGGGCCACATCTCCGACCGCAGGGTCAGCGAGGCGCTCATGGGGCTCAAGCGGACCTGTCCCCAGGTCCGCTTCCTCGGCTCCTACCCGCGCGCCGGCGTCGCTCAGGGTGACGTGCGCACCCCGCGGCCCGGAACCTCGGACGGCGATTTCACGGCTGCCGCCGACTGGCTGACGCGCTGCCTCGACGGCCGGGCGTAGCCGTCCCCGGTTGTCCACAGAATTATCCACAGGCCGGGAGGGGGACCTGTGGACTAGTCGACATCACGACACGACAAGGTCGACAAATCGGTCGGGTGACCCAGGTTTCGTGCTGGGGAGCGGAAGGTGAACGGCGTCACCCCCGCATCGTGGATCAACTCTTTGGGGCGAGCCATTCCCACCCGAATGAGTGTGTGAGGGTGGTTTGAACCCTGATTCCCCCAGGCGGCCCACGGATGGGGATTGATCTAATTCCGTGTCCACAGATCCGGCGCACAGCCTGTGGACAAGTCCCCCTGGTGGACAATTCCTGTGGACAAGACGAGAGCTCCCGCCCTGCTCAGAGGGCGGCCGGATACCCCGGTTGTGCCCCTTTTCGGGGAATGGGGCACTTTTATTGACCGCCGGGGAAGGGCCACTTCCAGCCAGCGGACCAGAGCTTTCCATTCTCCGCAATTGGGACATAGCGACACGCAGCGTGATATCGGTGTGAGCCCCTGAAGCCCGGCCCGGTAGCCTGGAGGGGTGATTGACCTCCGACTGCTCCGTGAAGACCCTGACCGTGTCCGCGCCTCGCAGCGCGCCCGTGGAGAGGACGTCGAACTCGTCGACGCACTTCTCTCCGCCGACGAGCGGCGCAGGTCCTCCGGCATGCGCTTCGACGAGCTGCGCAATGAGCAGAAGTCGCTCGGCAAGCTCATCCCCAAGGCCTCTCCGGAGGAGCGGGCGGAGCTGCTGAAGAAGGCCGAGCAGCTCAAGTCGGACGTCAAGGCCGCCGAGGCCGAGCAGAACGAGGCCGACGAGGCCGCGAGGCGACTGCTGCTCCAGCTCGGCAACATCGTGCACGAGGACGTCCCGGTCGGCGGCGAGGAGGACTTCACCGTCCTGGAGACGCACGGCACGATCCGCGACTTCGGCGCCGAGGGCTTCGAGGCCAAGGACCACCTGGAGCTCGGCGAGCTGCTGGGCGCCATCGACGTCGAGCGCGGCGCCAAGGTGTCGGGCGCGCGCTTCTACTACCTGACCGGTGTCGGCGCCCTGCTGGAGCTCGCCCTGGTCAACGCGGCGATCGCGCAGGCCACCGAGGCCGGTTTCATCCCGATGCTGACCCCGGCGCTGGTCCGCCCGCGCGCCATGGAGGGCACCGGCTTCCTCGGCCAGGCCGCGGACAACGTGTACCACCTGGAGAAGGACGACTACTACCTGGTCGGCACCTCCGAGGTCCCGCTCGCCGCGTACCACATGGATGAGATCATCGACGCCGACAAGCTGCCGCTGCGGTACGCCGGCTTCTCGCCGTGCTTCCGCCGCGAGGCCGGCACGTACGGCAAGGACACCCGCGGCATCTTCCGGGTCCACCAGTTCGACAAGGTCGAGATGTTCTCGTACGTCGCACCGGAGGAGGCCGAGGCCGAACACCAGCGTCTCCTGGAGTGGGAGAAGCAGTGGCTGACCAGCCTGGAGCTGCCCTTCCAGGTGATCGACGTCGCCACCGGTGACCTGGGCTCCTCCGCCTCCCGCAAGTTCGACTGCGAGGCGTGGATCCCGACCCAGGGCAAGTACCGCGAGCTGACCTCGGCCTCGAACTGCGACGGCTTCCAGGCACGCCGCCTGTCGATCCGCTACCGCGACGGCAAGAAGACCGCGCCGCTCTCGACGCTGAACGGCACGCTGTGCGCCGTACCGCGCACGATCGTCGCGATCCTGGAGAACCACCAGCAGGCCGACGGTTCCGTGCGGGTGCCCGCGGCGCTCCGCCCGTACCTGGGCGGCCGCGAGGTCCTGGAGCCGATCACCAAGTGACCCCGGCCCCGTTCCCGTACAAGCTCGTCGCGACCGATCTCGACGGCACGCTGCTGCGTGGCGACGACACGGTCTCGGAACGCACCCGTGAAGCGCTCGTCGCGGCCACCGCGGCGGGCGCGGCGCACATCATCGTCACCGGCCGGGCCGTGCCCTGGACCCGGGGCGTGCTGGACGATCTCGGCTATCGCGGGATCGCGGTGTGCGGGCAGGGCGCGCAGGTCTACGACGCGGGGGCGCACCGGCTGCTGACCTCGGTGACGCTGGACCGGCAGCTCGCCGGTCTGGCGCTGTCGAAGCTCGAAGCCGAGGTGGGTCCGCTGGCACTCGCGGCGAGCCGGGACGGGGTGGACGGCGACGTGCTGTTCGGCCCCGGCTACCAGGTGCAGGAGGGCCTGCCGGCGGTCTACCTGGAGGACACGGCGGAGGTCTGGACGGCTCCGCTGAACAAGCTGTACATCCAGCACCCGGAGCTCGGCGACGACGCGCTGGTCAAGGTGGCCCGTCAGACCGTGGGCTCCCTGGTGGACATCGTCATGGCCGGGCCGGGGATAGTGGAGATCCTGCCGCTCGGGCTCACGAAGGCCACCGGCCTCTCGCTGGCCGCGCGCCGGCTGGGCGTGAAGGCCGCGGAGACGATCGCCTTCGGCGACATGCCCAACGACATTCCGATGTTCGGCTGGGCGGCGCACGGAGTGGCGATGGCCAATGCCCACGCGGAGCTGAAGGCGGTGGCCGACGAGGTGACGACCTCCAACGAGGAGGACGGCATCGCGGTGGTGCTGGAGCGTCTGCTGGGCGCCGCCTGACGGTCCTCCCGACCACGGGGAACGTCACGAGAACGAGGGAAGGTCCGGAACAGCCCGCGCCGTACGGCGCGCTCGAAGTGGCTGCTCCGGACCTTTTTGTTGCTCCCCGCACGACTCACTCTGCCCGGGGCGCACGCCCCGTACCAGTCAATTTCCGTGCATCGGCCGCGGTGGGCGCTGCGCTCATGTTTCACGTGAAACATGCCTGGGGTGCGGGTGGCGGGTGAGCGGCCAGGCGAGCAGGCCGACGGCGAGCGAGATGGCGTGCCCGAGGTCGGTGAAGGTGCCTCCGGTGAGGAGGGGCAGCCCGTAGAAGGCGACGACGCCGGCGAGGTAGAACCAGCGCAGCGGGTTGGGGAGCCGGTAGGTGAGGACTCCGATCGAAGCCGCGAGGCCGTAGCTGACGCCGACGTCGACGACGTGGACCATGCTCTGCGGGGCCCGGTGGTCCTGAATGGCCATCAGGACCACCTTCTGGCTGACCAGGGTGGCCGTGATGTGGGCGGTCGCGACGATGGCGAGCCAGCGCAGGGTGCCGAGCCAGCGTTCGACGGGGGCGTGGAAGAGCTCGAAGAGGACGGCGTACAGGGCGAGCGAGGCCGGGTTCTCGATCCAGAAGGCACTGGAGAGCAGGGCCCGGACGGGGTGCCGGGTGAGCTCGTGGATGTTGCTGCTGTGCCGGTGGAGCAGGACGTGCTCAAGATGGTCGGGCGCGATGACGACGATGACGCTGGTGATGGCGATCATCAGCAGCCATATGTGCGTGCCCGGCGAGGAGCGGATCCAGGACCATACGGGCCTGGACCGCTCGGGCTCGGGCTGCTCGACCATGCACTGATTTTGCCCCGTACGGCGG
>NZ_JBHYVA010000333.1:7075-8972 GCF_042750055.1 Streptomyces sp. NPDC059456 | reverse complement strand
GCGGGCGGGGCCGGGGGGGGCCGGGCGCCCGGGTGTGGGCTCCGGTACGCCGGCGCGGGCCCGGCGGGGGACGGCGGGGCGGGGCCTGCGCGTTGTCCTGCGGGGGCTTCAGTCGCCCTCGTCCTCCAGGATCCCGGAGCGGGCGATGAGGAAGCCGAGTTGGGCGCGGCTTCCGCTGCCGAGGGTGCCGGCGAGCTTCGCGATGTGCGCGCGGCAGGTCCGTACGTTCATGCCGAGCCGGCGGGCGATGGCCTCGTCGACGTGGCCCTCGATGAGGAGCTGGGCGATGGTGCGCTGCACGCCGGAGATGCCGCCGCGGGTGTGCTGGTACGTCACTTCCTCCTGGAGCGGCACGGCGCGGTGCCACAGCTGCTCGAACACCTTGATGAGGTAGTCGACCAGCCCGGGGTGGCGCAGTTCCAGGGCGACCTGGCGGTCGTCGCTGGCCGGGATGAAGGCGACGGTCCGGTCGAAGATGATGAGGCGCTCGAAGAGCTCTTCCAGCGTGCGCACCTCGACCTTGCCGGCCTTGAGGAGGTCGACGTACGCGAGGGTGCCGCGGCTGTGCCGGACGGTGTGCTGGTAGAGGGTCCGGATCCGGACACCGCGGTCGGTCAGCGGCTGGTCGCGTTCCAGGGCCTCGGTGAGTTCCAGGCTGGGCCGGGCGCCGCCGGGCTGGATGGTGAGCATCTCCGTGTGGCACTCGGCCGTGGCAAGGTTGAGGGCGGCGTTGATGGGGTCGAAGCCCTCCAGCACCGTGATGGCGTGGGTGCTTGCCGGGTTCTGCGCGCTGATGGCGAGAAACGGCTCGAAAGCCTCGGACAGTTCGAGGGAATCGCGGCGTCTGTCGCGGATCTCGCGTTCGATCGGATGCAGCCGCTGTGCGAGTGCCACCGCCGGTGGAACCGGACGGAGCGAATTGGCGTCATCAGGATCCGGCTGCAACAGCGCCAGATCGAGCAGACAGGGTGCCGTTTTGACATCCCCACGTGCGATACGTCCCGTCCTCAGCGCGCTCGTGTAGAGCCGTGCCCCCTCGCTGCACAGCTCCGTGACCGAGTGGGGATGTGTCGCTTTTGTTCGGTTTATGGTCAAATCTCCACCCCCCAGGGTCCTGAACATGCAAGAACATGATGCATCGTCCCTGTGGCAGTGATGTGCCTGAATGAGCCATCGTCTGACAGGCGGGGGAGAGGATTTCATCAAGTGAGGACGAAGCCGACCATGAACAAGAGAATGCTTCGCTCGGCGCTTGCCACCGTCATCTTCTCGGCTGTGGCCGGTCTGGGACTTGCCGGGGTCACCCTGGGGGGCGCTGCAGGGGGTGTCGCCGACCTCCAGGCGGCGCCGCTGGAGGACAGCGGATGGCGCGCGGCACCGATGGACAGCGGGTGGCGTTCGGCCCCCGTCGACGCCGAAGCCGGCGTACTCGGCACGGGGACCGCGGCATGACCCCCGACGACCGCGGTTTCCGTCGCGAAATGGCCTCCGCCTACCGCTCCGGCTGGCAGTTCATCGACCTCGCCACGGCCATCCCCCACCCTGGCGATTCGTTGATGGTCACCCTGTTCGGACAGCCCATCGTCATCACGCGCGAGGAGGACGAGGACGTCCGGGCGTACCGATGCCTGCGCCGCCCCCGCGGCGCGCCGCAGCCCGTCCGCTGCGAGGTGCGCTACGGAATGGTCTTCGTCAACCTTGATCAGCGCGACCACCAGCTTTTCGAACCCGATATCACCACCGCCACCCCCCGCAGTGCCTGAAGCGATTCCCCCGTCGTTGCAGATCGCTCCAGGTGCTTCCCCCACACAACCGGGGCCCCCGGGGGCGGGCCCCCCAGGGGGCGGGGGGGGTGTCCCCGGCCCGGGGTTTGACCGGCCAAGGGGAGAACCCACAG
>NZ_JBHYVA010000333.1:0-7065 GCF_042750055.1 Streptomyces sp. NPDC059456 | reverse complement strand
CTTTCCCCACCCTTTACCCCCCCCCCCCCCCCCCGCTGGCCCGGCCCCTTTCCCCCCGGGTTGCCCGACCGGCCCGGGTGTTCCCCCCCCCCCCCGCCCCCCCGGGGCCCCGCCCCCGGTGGGCGCCGTTGTGATGTCCGCGTCCAGTGCTTGAACCGGACAAGGTGAAAACCGAACTTCTTCGCCCCTTCAGGCGCGGCCCATGGCCCGGTCGAGGGTGATCTCCATGACGACGCGGTCGGGGTTGGGCGACGGCGTCCGCCCGTAGCGCTCCGCATAGCGCGCCACGGCCTCGGCGACCGAGGCCTCGTCCGTACGGACCACCGCGCGCCCCTCCAGGGTCGCCCAGCGGCGCCCCTCCATCTGGCACACCGCGACCCGGGCCGGGCCCTGCTCCGTCGCCTGCGCCGCCAGCACGTTGCGGATCTTCTTGCTGTTCTTGTTGCTGATCACCCGGGCCAGGCCGGCCTCGGGGTCGTACGTGACGCCCACCGGCACCACGTGCGGCGTCCCGTCGGGGCGCGGGGTGGTCAGGGTGCAGACGTGCCGCTCCCGCCAGAAGGCGAGGTACTCGGGCGTCGGGTTGAGTACGTCATGAGCCATGGCCCGAGGGTACGACTGCGGCCTTGAGTGGAATAGACTCAACTTTGCGCACGCTGACATACTCACAGCCGCTCCTGAGAGGAGAAGTCGCCCGTGGATGCCGAGCTGACCAACAAGAGCCGGGACGCCCTGAACGCGGCCACCAGCCGGGCCGTGAAGGACGGCCACGCGGACCTGACCCCGGCGCACCTGCTGCTGGCCCTGCTCGCCGGCGAGGACAACGAGAACATCACCGACCTGCTCGCGGCCACCGAAGCCGACCAGGCGGCGGTCCGGGCCGGCGCCGAGAAGCTGCTGGCCGCCCTGCCCAGCGTCACGGGCTCCACGGTCGCGCCCCCGCAGCCCACCCGCGAGCTGCTCGCCGTACTCGCCGAGGCCGACCAGCAGGCCGGCCGGCTCGGCGACGACTACCTCTCCACCGAGCACCTCCTCGTCGCGATCGCCGCCAAGGGCGGCGCGGCCGGTGAGGTCCTTTCCGCACAGGGGGCGACGGCGAAGAAGCTGCTCGACGCCTTCGAGAACGCACGAGGAGGACGGCGGGTGACCACCCCCGACCCCGAGGGCCAGTACAAGGCCCTGGAGAAGTTCGGCACCGACTTCACGGCAGCCGCGCGTGAGGGCAAGCTCGACCCGGTCATCGGCCGCGACCAGGAGATCCGGCGCGTCGTCCAGGTCCTGTCGCGCCGTACGAAGAACAACCCGGTGCTCATCGGCGAGCCCGGCGTCGGCAAGACGGCCGTCGTCGAGGGCCTGGCGCAGCGCATCGTCAAGGGCGACGTCCCCGAGTCGCTGAAGAACAAGCGGCTGGTCTCGCTGGACCTCGGCGCGATGGTCGCCGGCGCGAAGTACCGCGGTGAGTTCGAGGAGCGCCTCAAGACGGTCCTGGCGGAGATCAAGTCGAGCGACGGCCAGATCATCACCTTCATCGACGAGCTGCACACCGTCGTCGGCGCGGGCGCCGGCGGGGACTCCGCCATGGACGCGGGCAACATGCTCAAGCCCATGCTGGCCCGCGGCGAGCTGCGGATGGTCGGCGCGACCACGCTCGACGAGTACCGCGAGCGGATCGAGAAGGACCCGGCGCTGGAGCGCCGCTTCCAGCAGGTGCTGGTCGCCGAGCCGAGCGTCGAGGACACGATCGCGATCCTGCGCGGACTCAAGGGTCGCTACGAGGCCCACCACAAGGTCGTCATCAACGACAGCGCGCTGGTGGCCGCCGCGACCCTGTCCGACCGGTACATCACCTCCCGCTTCCTGCCCGACAAGGCCATCGACCTCGTCGACGAGGCCGCGTCCAGGCTCCGCATGGAGATCGACTCCTCGCCGCTGGAGATCGACGAGCTGCAGCGCTCGGTCGACCGCCTGCGGATGGAGGAGCTGGCGCTGAAGAACGAGTCGGACCCGGCCTCGATCGAGCGCCTGGAAAAGCTCCGCAAGGACCTGGCGGACCGGGAGGAGGACCTGCGGGGCCTGACCGCCCGCTGGGAGAAGGAGAAGCAGTCCCTCAACCGCGTCGGCGAGCTCAAGGAACGCCTGGACGACCTGCGCGGACAGGCTGAGCGCGCCCAGCGCGACGGCGACTTCGACACCGCCTCCAAGCTGCTCTACGGGGAGATCCCGGCCCTGGAGCGCGAGCTCGCCGAGGCCACCGAGGAGGAGGAAGAGGCCTCCAAGACCGGCAGCGCCAAGTCCGCGATGGTCAAGGACGAGGTCGGCCCCGACGACATCGCCGACGTGGTGGGCGCCTGGACCGGCATCCCGGCCGGCCGCCTCCTCGAAGGGGAGACGCAGAAGCTGCTGCGCATGGAGGACGAGCTGGGCCGGCGCCTGATCGGCCAGGGCGAGGCCGTACGGGCCGTCTCGGACGCCGTGCGCCGCACCCGGGCCGGGATCGCCGACCCCGACCGCCCGACCGGCTCGTTCCTCTTCCTGGGCCCCACGGGCGTGGGCAAGACGGAGCTGGCCAAGGCCCTCGCGGACTTCCTCTTCGACGACGAGCGGGCCATGGTCCGCATCGACATGTCGGAGTACTCCGAGAAGCACAGCGTGGCCCGTCTGGTCGGCGCCCCGCCCGGCTACGTCGGCTACGAGGAGGGCGGCCAGCTGACCGAGGCCGTCCGCCGCCGCCCGTACTCCGTGGTGCTGCTGGACGAGGTGGAGAAGGCCCACCCCGAGGTCTTCGACATCCTGCTCCAGGTCCTGGACGACGGCCGCCTCACGGACGGCCAGGGCCGTACCGTCGACTTCCGCAACACGATCCTGATCCTGACCTCGAACCTGGGCAGCCAGTTCCTGATGGACCCGGCGAGCTCGGCGCAGGACAAGCGCGAGCGGGTCCTGGAAGTGGTCCGGGCCTCCTTCAAGCCGGAGTTCCTCAACCGCCTCGACGACCTGGTGGTCTTCTCCGCGCTGACCCGGGACGAGCTGGCGCACATCGCCGAGCTCCAGACCGCCGGCCTGGCCCGCCGCCTGGCCGACCGCCGTCTGACCCTGGACGTCACGCCCGAGGCCCTGGCCTGGCTGGCCGACAAGGGCAACGACCCGGCGTACGGCGCCCGCCCGCTGCGCCGGCTGATCCAGACGGCGATCGGCGACCGGCTGGCCAAGGAGATCCTGGCGGGCGAGGTCCGCGACGGCGACACGGTCCGCGTCGACGTGGCCGGCGAGGACCTCATCGTCGGCAAGGCGCTCTAGCCGCCCCCCGGCCTCCGCCTCCCCCGCCTCCGCCTCCCCCGCCTCCGGCCCCCGGCCCCGGCGCACCTCCGCTCGGCGGATCCCCTGTCCGCTGCGAGCGGATCGTGGCCGCCGGGGCTGGACACAAGGGCTGGATGGGGGAGGATGACACCATCCGCACGAAGGGAAAACACGGTGAGCATCGACCCGGCCTCGATTCCGAATTTCGGAGGGCAGCAGCCCGATCCGCAGGCCACAGGACCGGCGGGCCCCGTCGTCCCCGACCAGGATCTGGTCAAGCAGCTGCTGGAGCAGATGGAGCTCAAGTACGTCGTCGACGACGAGGGTGACCTCGCGGCGCCGTGGGAGGAGTTCCGGACGTACTTCATGTTCCGCGGCGAGGACGAGCAGCAGGTCTTCTCGGTGCGGACGTTCTACGACCGTCCGCACGCGATCGAGGACAAGCCCCAGCTCCTTGAGTCGATCGACGACTGGAACCGCCGCACCCTGTGGCCGAAGGTCTACAGCCACACGCACGACGACGGCTCCGTCCGCCTGATCGGCGAGGCGCAGATGCTGATCGGCACCGGCGTCAGCCTGGAGCACTTCGTTTCGTCCACGGTCAGCTGGGTCCGGGCCTCCATCGAGTTCGACAAGTGGCTCGTGGAGCAGCTCGGCCTGGAGAAGGAGATCGACTCCACCGACGGCGAGGACAAGGACGGCGGCGACGACGCCTAGTCGTCGCCCGTCCGTCACAGCGGTACGCGGGCGATGAGCAGCAGGTACAGCCCGTAGCCGTACGAGAGCCCGGCCAGCCCCGCGGTCGCCATGACCGCGGAGCGCGGCCGGGCTCGCGCCATTGCGGCGGCGACCGGCAGGAGCAGCGGGAACGCCGGGAGCAGGAAGCGGGGCTTCGACTCGAAGTAGCCGGCCCCGCCGTAGGTGATCAGCAGCAGGACTGCGGTGTACGCGAGCAGCGCCCCCGGCGCCCGGTCGAGCAGCAGGAGCACCGCCAGGAGCCCGGCGGCGGCCAGGACGGCCACGGTCACGAAGGTGGCGAGCGGCAGGTGCGCCCCGGTCAGCACCCGCCAGACGGTGGCCGTGGTGTACGAGCCGAAGTCGAATCGGGAGCCCCAGCGCTCCTGCACGGTGAAGTAGCCGGCCGGACTCCCGGTGCACATGCCGACGGCCGCGACGTACGCCGCCCAGCCCGCCGGGGCCAGCAGCGCGGCCGCCCACACCGCGGGCGCCCGGGATCTTCGTACGAGCAGGGTGTGCAGGGCGACGGCGCTCACGGCGGCGCCGACGGCGATCCCCGTCGGGCGGGTCAGTCCGGCGAGCACGGCGAGGCCCGCGGCCCACAGCCAGCGGCGGCGCAGCACGGCGTACAGCGCCCAGGCGGCCAGCGCCGCCAGCAGCGGCTCGGTGTAGGCCAGGGTCAGCACGACCGCGTGCGGGGTCGCCGCCCACAGCGCCACCAGCAGCACCCCGGCGCGCGGGCCCAGCACCAGCTCCCCGACCCGGTACACCCCGACGGCGGCCACCGCGGCGGCGGTCCAGGCCACCAGCAGCCCGGCCCAGGCGGTGGCGCCGGCCAGCCGGACGAGCAGCGGGTACAGCGGGAAGAAGGCGTGGTCGCTCTGCACGAGACCGGACGAGACCCACATCTGGGTGCGGCCGTAGCCGTGCACGGCGATGCCGAGGTACCAGACGGAGTCCCAGGAGTGCCCGAGCACGCGGACGGGGCTGCGCCCGGCCCACCACGCCCCGGCGGAGAGGACCAGCGCGCCGCCGGCGCGGACGGCGGCGAACGCCCCGAGGGCGACGAGGGCCGCGGGCACCCTGCCGGTCCGGAGTTCCTGCGGACGTACGGAAACCGACACACTGCCCGTCGCCGACATGGACCCCCGTCTTTCCCGCGCTGCGTGAAGGGGCCCTCCCGGCGGGGAGGGCCTCGGGCACCCTAAAGCTCAGGGCCGCCCGGAGGGTGTGAATGCCGTCGGAACCTCCGGTGAAATCGGCCGCCGCCCGCCGGTGGCGGCGCGCTCAGAGCCGGCGCAGCCGTGCGGCGGCCTCTTCGAGGACCTCCGTCTTCTTGCAGAAGGCCCAGCGGACCTGGGTGGCGCCGGCGGCCCGGTCGTCGTAGAAGACCTGGTTCGGGATGGCGACCACGCCGCAGCGCTCGGGCAGTGCGCGGCAGAAGGCGAGGCCGTCCTTCTCGCCGAGCGGGGTGATGTCGGTGGTGATGAAGTACGTGCCCTGGGGGCGGAAGACCTGGAAGCCGGCGGCCGCGAGGCCGTCCGCGAGGATGTCGCGCTTGGCCGCCAGGTCGGCGCGGAAGCCGTCGAAGTAGGCGTCGGGGAGGTCCAGGGCCTGTGCGACGGCGTACTGGAAGGGGCCCGAGGAGACGTACGTCAGGAACTGCTTCGCGGAGCGGACCGCGGAGACCAGCTCCGGCGGGGCGGTGATCCAGCCGACCTTCCAGCCGGTGAACGAGAACGTCTTGCCGGCCGACCCGATGGTGACGGTGCGCTCGCGCATGCCGGGCAGCGAGGCCAGCGGGACGTGGGCGCCTTCGAAGACGAGGTGCTCGTACACCTCGTCGGTGACCACGAGGAGGTCGCGCTCCCGCGCGAGCTCCGCGATCGCGGCGAGCTCGGCCGGGGTCAGGACCGTGCCCGTCGGGTTGTGCGGGGTGTTCAGCAGGAGCAGGCGGGTGCGCGGGGTGACCGCGGCCCGCAGTTCGTCGAGGTCGAGTGCGAACGCCCCCTCGGCCACCGCCGCGGGAGACCCCCAGGCGCGCGGGCGCAGGGTGACCGGGACGCGGGTGGCGCCGGCCATCGCGATGCAGGCGGCGTACGAGTCGTAGTACGGCTCCAGGGCGATGACCTCGTCACCCGGTTCGAGCAGGGCGAGGAGCGAGGCGGCGATGGCCTCGGTGGCGCCCGCGGTGACCAGGACCTCCGTGTCCGGATCGTAGGCCAGGCCGTAGAACCGCTGCTGGTGCCGGGCGACCGCGGCGCGCAGCTCCGGGACGCCCGGGCCCGGCGGGTACTGGTTGCCGAGGCCGGACAGCACGGCGCGGGAGGCGGCCTCGGCGATCTCGGCGGGGCCGTCGGTGTCGGGGAAGCCCTGGCCGAGGTTGATCGACCCGGTGCGGGCGGCCAGGGCCGACATCTCCGCGAAGATCGTCGTGCCGAAGGACGCGAGGCGGCGGTTCAGGAGGGGGCGGCTGCCGCCCACGGGTGCGCTCATGGGCGCAATCCTGGGGGCAACCTCTGGACTTGCTCAAGTGTGCTTTGGCCCGCGTGGCCTGGGGGCATCCCCCCTTCACACGGGCCCCGGCCCGCTTGGGAACAGTCGGCTCTCGGGGGACCGAGGCGTTGGAGGGGGGTTGGGGGCATGACCATTTTCGTTCTGCTGCTCGTGGTGGCGGTCATCGCGGCCTTGGTGTTCCTGGTGGTGAAGGTGGTCCGTGCCTGGACCGGATCCGACGGGGGTTCGGGTTCCGGCTCGGGTTCCGGCTCGTCGTGGTGGGCGGGCGGCGGCGGTTCCTCGTGCGGGAGCAGCTCCTCGTGCGGTTCTTCCTCCTCCTGTGGTTCCTCCTCGTCCTGCGGGGGCTCTTCGTCCTCCTGCGGCGGTGGAGGCTGCGGCTCCAGCTGACACGGGGCAGCCGGCGCCCCGGGCGCCGGGGGGGCCCCCCCGGGGCACCACCCCCGGGGGGCCGCCCGGCGCCCCCGCCCGGGCGCGCCGCCCCCCCCCCCGGGGGGGGGGCGATGCGGGCCCCCC
>NZ_JBHYVA010000332.1:2903-9011 GCF_042750055.1 Streptomyces sp. NPDC059456 | reverse complement strand
GAGCAGGACGGTCCGGGGGCGCCGGCCGAGCGGGTCACGCTCGACTGGCCCGAAGGCCTTCCGGACGGCGGCCGCCACGGCTTCACCCCCGCGCACCGCGAGACGCTGGACGCGCTGCTCCCCGCACTGGCCGGCCGGCTCGCCGACGCGCTGGGGGACGCGCCCGGACGGGTCCTCGTACTCGGCAACGAAGAGCTGATGTACGCCCCGCTGCGCCTCGCGAAGGCCCTGGAGGAGTCGGGTGCGGCCCGGGAGGTCCGCTTCTCCACCACCACCCGCTCGCCCGTCCTCGCCGTCGACGACCCCGGCTACGCCATCCGCACCCGGCTCGTCTTCCCCGCCCACGACCTCCCCGCCGACGGGCCCGGCGACCGCTACGCCTACAACGTCGCCGGAGCCGGCTTCGACGTCGTCGTCGCCGTCGTCGACTCGGCCGGCGACACCCCCGAACTGCGCACCGGACTGCTCGCGGCCCTCGCCCCGCACGCCGGCCGCGTCCTGCTGGTCTGCCTGCCGTCGTACGTGCCGTCGTACGTCCCGGCCGCCGCCCCCGTACCGAACTGCGGACCGGCGTCCGCACCCGAGCGGCGGGAGCCGATCATGCCCGAGCAGGTCCTCACCGAGGCGCATCTCCCCGAGCAGGTCCTTACCGAGCAGGTGCTTCCCGAGCAGGTCCTCCTCGAGCCGGTGCTTACCGAGCCGGTGCTTCCCGAGCCCCTGCGCGGGCCCGGGTTCTCCTCGTACGCCGCGGAAGACGTCGGCTGGCTGCTCCAGGACCTGTCCGACGTCGCCCTCGAAGCCCCCACCGAGGAGCGCGAGGAGGCCATCCAGGCGGGCGGCGCGCACTATGCCGAGTCGCTGCCCGTCGAGTACCAGCCGTCCCCCCAGTACCAGGAGATGTACCGGAGCGCGCTGACCGCGTCCGCCGCCCGGATGGCCCGGGCCGTCGGCACGGTCACCGAGACCGTCCTCGCCGAGCGCTCCCCCTCCCCGGTCCTCGTCTCGCTGGCCCGCGCCGGCACCCCCGTCGGCGTGCTGATGCGCCGCTGGGCCCGGGCCCGGCACGGCCTGGACCTGCCGCACTACGCCGTCTCCATCGTCCGCGGCCGCGGCATCGACCCCAACGCACTGCGCTGGCTGGCCGCCCACCACGACCCCGCCGACGTCGTCTTCGTCGACGGCTGGACCGGCAAGGGCGCCATCACCCGCGAACTGTCGGCCGCCCTCGAAGCCCAGCGGGAAGCCGGGGGTCCCGCCTTCGACCCGGAGATCGTCGTCCTCGCCGACCCCGGCTCCTGCGTGTCCACGTACGGCACCCGCGAGGACTTCCTGATCCCCTCCGCCTGCCTCAACTCCACCGTTTCCGGACTGATCTCGCGTACGGTGCTCAGGTCCGACCTGGTCGGGCCCGACGACTTCCACGGCGCGAAGTTCTACCGCGAACTCGCCGGAGCCGATGTCTCCACCGGCTTCATCGACACCGTCGCCGCCCGCTTCGACGAGGTGGCCGACGCCGTCGACGCCGACGTCAAGGAGCTCCTCGCCGCCGACCGCACCCCGACCTGGGAGGGCTGGGCGGCGGTGGAGCGGATCAGCGAGGAGTACGGCATCCACGACGTGAACCTGGTCAAGCCCGGCGTCGGCGAGACCACGCGGGTCCTGCTCCGGCGCGTCCCGTGGAAGATCCTGGCGCAGCGCGGCGCCGGAGCCGACCTGGACCACGTACGGCTGCTCGCCGAACAGCGCGGCGTGCCCGTGGAAGAGGTCGACGGACTGCCCTACACGTGTGTCGGACTCATCCACCCCCGCTTCACGCGCGGCGCCACCGGCGCCGACGGAAAGGCTGTGGCCTCCAAGTGACTGTCCTGGTAGCCAGTGATCTCGACCGCACGCTCATCTATTCGACGGCCGCGCTCGGCCTGACCATGCCCGACCCGGTGGCCCCGCGGCTGCTGTGCGTCGAGGTGCACGAGAGCAAGCCGCTGTCCTACATGACGGAGACGGCGGCGAAACTCCTGGCCGAACTGACCGCCGATCCCGAAGTGGTCTTCGTCCCGACCACGACCCGCACGCGCAAGCAGTACCAGCGCATCCGCTTCCCCGGCCGCCCGGCGAAGTACGCGATCTGCGCCAACGGCGGACAGCTCCTGGTGGACGGCGTCCCGGACCGGGACTGGCGGCGCCGGGTGGCGGCGCGGCTGGCCGAGGAGTGCGCCCCGCTGGAGGAGGTCCACGCACACCTGCTGGCCGGCGCGGACCCGGCGTGGCTGCGCAAGGCGCGCGTCGCCGAGGACCTGTTCGCCTACCTCGTCGTCGAACGTGCCCTGGTGCCCGGGGAATGGATCAAGGCGCTGACGGAATGGGCCGAAGCCCGGGGCTGGACCGTCTCCCTCCAGGGCCGCAAGATCTACGCCGTGCCCCGCCCGCTGACCAAGAGCGCGGCCATGCGCGAGGTGGCCCGCCGTACGGGCGCGACCACCACCCTCGCCGCGGGCGACTCCCTCCTCGACGCGGACCTGCTGCTCGCGGCGGACGCGGCCTGGCGGCCCGGCCACGGCGAACTGGCCGACGCCGGCTGGACCGCGCCGACGGTCACGCCCCTGGCCACCGCTGGCGTCCTGGCCGGCGAGGAGATCGTGCGCGCCTTCGTCCGCACGGCCGCCCGGGAGGCTGCCCAGGGCGCTGCCCCGGAGTCCGCCCGCACCGCCGGCGAAATCGGCACACTGGGCTCATGACCAAGGGCAACAGCACCAAGATCACCGACGAGCTGTACCGCTACATGCTCGACCACAACCCGCCGCTGGATCCGGTCCAGCAGAAACTGGTGGCGACCACGTACGAGAAGTTCCCGGACGTCGCCGGCATGCAGTCGGCGGAGGAGCAGGGCCCCCTGCTGGCCTTCCTGGTCCGGCTGACCGGCGCCCGCCACATCGTCGAGGTCGGCACGTTCACCGGCTTCTCGACCCTGTCGATGGCACAGGCCCTGCCCGCGGACGGCACCCTCGTCGCCTGCGACGTCTCGCAGGAGTGGACGGCGTACGGCCGCGAAGCCTGGCAGGCCGCCGGCGTCGCCGACCGCATCGACCTGCGGATCGCCCCGGCGCTGGACACGCTGCGCGCCATGCCGCAGGAGCCGCACATCGACATGGCGTACGTGGACGCCGACAAGGAAAGCCAGATCCTGTACTGGGAGGAGCTCGTACCGCGGCTGCGCCCGGGCGGTCTGATCGTCACGGACAACACGCTGTTCCACGGCGCGGTCCTCGACGAGTCCGCGACGGGCCCGGCGGCGGGAGTGCGCGCCTACAACGCGCACGTCGCGGCGGACTCCCGCATGGAATCGGTCCTGCTGGCGATCTCGGACGGCATCACCCTGTCGCGCAAGCGCTGACTAGCAGCAGCCCCCGCCGCCGCAGCAGCCCCCGCCCGAGGGAGCGGGGGCACTGCTGGTCCCGCCGACCGCCACGGCGGACAGCAGCTTCACGGTGTCGGCGTGCCCGGCCGGGCAGTCGGCGGGAGCGGACGACTCGGCCATGGGCCGGCTGACCTCGAAGGTGTCTTCGCAGGTCCGGCAGCGGAATTCGTAACGGGGCATGACCCAAGGCTACAGAGCCGGACGCCGCCCGCCACCGCCTTGCCGCATCCCGCCGCGCCCCGCCGCCGTGCTTCGCCGCCGTGCTTCGCCGCCGCGCGGCGCAGCCGCACGGCCGTGGCGCGGCTCGGCCTCAGTGGGCGGGGACGGTCCCGGCCCGGGCGGCCCGTGCCCGGTCCTCCCGCGCGGCCTGCTCGGGGTTGCGGGCCCGCCAGTACGGATTGTCGTGCGGCAGCGCACTGCCCACCCGCCCGTACATCCCGAACCACATCAGCATCACGCCGACGACGAAACTGAACAGCACGTTCTGGATGTGGAACGCCAGGAAGTTCAGACCGGTGTCCAGCAGCGCCAGATTCACGAAGCCGCTGGCGATGAACAGCAGCCCCAGCACGATGTTCAGGGTGGAGGCGAAGTTCCCGCCGATCACCATCCCGACGAAGAGCAGCAGCCCGAAGCAGATCGACAGGACGCTCAGCGCGCCGTTCGTGTTCAGCGCGAGCACCGTGGCACCGCCGGTGTCGAAGAACCCGATCCGGTCGATCAGCCCGAGGATCCCGAAGCAGACGAGCAGCAGACCCACCAGGCCCGCACCCACCCGGTACACCTGGCTGAGCTTGTGATCGGTGGGCAGATGCTCGTCGAGCCGGGCATTGACGGGATGGGCGACGCGCCGCACCAGGTACGGGACGTGCGGTTGCGGGATCTCGATCGGACCGTGGGCCACGTACGGCGCGTACTGGTCATGGGGCTCGTGGCACCCGTACGCCGCGTGCGGCGCGTTCACGGTGGGCACATCGGGGGCACGAGCGGTGGGGGAAGTACGGGCAGCCATCACGCCCTCCTAAGCTCCGATACCGGCACCTCCCAGCATCCGCCGCCACCCACCCCACGACAATCGGACGACCCCACCCCCGCCCGGCCGGTCCGGCCGGTCCGGCCGTGCCGGTCTGGCCGCGGGCCGTGCCGGTCTGGCCGGGGGCCGTTCCTGCGGGGCCGTGCCCGGGGCTGCGCCGGCCGGGCCGCTCGGCTTAGCCGCGCCGCCCTCGGATGTCGGCCACGACCCGCGCCACATCGGCCCGGACCTGCTCCATCTCCTGAAGGAAATGCCAGTAGTCCGGGTGCCGCTCCTCCAGCCCGGCGAGCGCCCGCTCCATCCGTTCCACCGCCCCGTCCAGCGGCCCCGCATGCCGCGGATCCGGCACGGTGCGCCCCTCCATCGCCAGCCGCTGCGCATCCCGGACCGCGAACCGCGTCCGCTGCACCTCCGCCTGCGGATCCCGCGCCACCGCCTCCAGCCGCGACAGCCGGTCCTGCGCCGCCGACACCGCCTCATCGGTCGCGTCCAGCGCACCCCGGACCGACTCGACCAGCGCCCCGACATCGGCCCAGCGCTGCTCCTCGCGCGCCCGCGCGGCCTCCTTCAGCTGTTCCTCGGCCCGCGCCACGTCCCGTACCGCCTGATCGGGCACCTGCTGCAGGTCCTGCCAGCACGCGGCACTGAACCGCCGGCGCAGCTCACTGAGCACCGGATCCACCCGGTCCGCCCGGTTGCGCAGCGCCTGGGCCCGGGTCCGCAGGCTCACCAGCCGCCGGTCGATCTCCGCCGCACGCTCCGGGAGCCGCGCCACCTCGACCCGTATGGCCTCCGCGTCACGCAGGATCCGGTCCGCGCGCTGGATCGTCTCCTGCACCCCGTGCTGCGCCGCGCCCTGGTTCAGCAGGGTCAGCTCCGGCCCGAGCGAGGCCAGCCGCGCCGCGAACTCGTCGGCCCGCATCCCCTTGCCCCGGACGTCGTCCAGCGCCGTGCTCGCCGCGAGCAGCGCCGCCCGCGCCCGCTCCCGGGCCGGCGCCACCCGCGCCAACTGCGTCTCGGCCTTGTCCAGCAACGGCTGCAGCCCCTGCGCGAACCGGTCCAGCTCGCCCTTGACCCGGACCAGCTCGTCCCGCGCCCGCGTCAGCTGCTCCCGCGCCCGCGCGGCGACGGCCCCCTCCAGATCCACCCGGTCCAGGTCGTGCGCGTCGACGGCCTCGATGTACACGTGGCTGACCTGGTCGATCCGCTGCCCGAGCGCGGCGAACCCGTCCCCGGCCTGCCGCGCCGCGGGAGACCCGTCCGCGGCCGCGATGGTCTCCATGGAGATCCGCAGATCCCGCTGGGCGGTGTCCAGCTCGTAGAACGCGGCCGCGGCGGCATCCTTCGCCGCCTGCGCATCCGCCCGCCGACTCTCGTCCCGCCCACCGAACCACCGCCGGGATGCCGTCGTCACAATCCCTCTCCCGTACCGCCTCCGCCATGCCCCGGTCCATTCTCTCCCACGGATGCGGGTTTGCGTGGGGGGTGCGCCTGGCATGTAGGCTGTCCACTCATCCACGGGTGTGTAGCTCAGGGGTAGAGCGCTGCTCTTACAAAGCAGATGTCGGCGGTTCGAAACCGTCCACGCCCACCAGCACGACTGGGCGCCCCCCACGACCAGGGGGGTGGGGGGGTGGGGGAGGGCCCGCGCGTCACTCGG
>NZ_JBHYVA010000332.1:0-2893 GCF_042750055.1 Streptomyces sp. NPDC059456 | reverse complement strand
ACCGATCACGGTTGGGGGCCTTCTGCGTCTCCGGCCGACGGCAACGGGGCTGACCGCGCCGAGTCCTCGACAACCGGTCCCTGCCCACCGGCCACCCCACGGTGCGGGTCTTGGACGACGTGGGTGCAGACGTTCACGGCGACGGCGATCTGCGAGTACGGAGGACTCCGACCACCCTGGGCAGAGTCGCAGGTCAATCCTTCTTGAGCTCGGAAAGGTCGACCCCCGCAGCGCACACGTCGTTTTCTATCCGCCTTGCCCGGCGCGCGATCTCGGGATTTCTTTTCAGTGCGTCGAAGTCCGCGCGCGCCAGTTCTGTGCGGCGCCGCACTTCGGAACATTCCGCATTTGTGGGATGTGGCAAGTCGTCAACCAGCATGATTGCGCTCAGGGACCAGTATGCGCGGGTGTATCTGCGGGCTTCCATGGCTATGTACCGGTTGCGTTTCCCCTCTCGTTCGGATATCTCCAGCGCCGCCTCGTACTCTTTCGTCATCGTGTCGAAATTGAGGTTCTGGGCGGCTACGTCACCGAGCACGCGATGGGCTTGGAGTGCTTCGAGCGGATCGTTCATCCGCGGGATCCCGGCGCCATCGATCGTCTCGTGGGCGGCGAGTTCCAATGCCCGGTTGGCCATGCGGGCCGCAAGTTCAAGGTCCGTAGTCGAAAGTGCCAGGAAGAGGCCAATCAGTCTGTAGGTCGATGCGCTGATGTTCAGCCGTCTCTGCCCGTACTGAGAGACCAGGGCATCCACCTGCCTGGCGAGCGTGACGATCTCGTTCCGGCGGCCGGATCCACCCGTACGATCCATTTCGCTCATCTGTACGACGTAGCTGGATATCTCGGTGCGCGCCGCGTTCTGCTGCTGCGCATCGGCAATTCCTTGCGATGTGTGCACGGCGACCAGTGTCGAGAAGAGAGATATCGCAGTGGCTATGACCGCAACGGTGGCGCCCGCTACTGCCGCCCAGGCCGACATCCGCTCCGTACCGGACGAAGGCGTTGCAACCCGCCAGGTTCGCCGGACAGACCGAGGCATTTCCCTCTCCCGTTCTCCGTCTTCGCCACCGACGATTCAGCACGGGGCGGATCTTGACCACCCGGGGGCGGCCATGTGGGCGCGGCCCCGGGGCAGCGGCTGGTCCCTGAGCAAAGCGGATGCCGGCGGTTCGAACCGTCCACACCCACCAGCACGAAGGCCCCCCGACCGATCACGGTTGGCAGCCGTCGACGTCTCCGGCCGACGGCAGCCGGGCCGTGCGGGGTTTGGCCGGGGCCGGGTGGGGGATGGGGCGGGGGTGGGGGAGTGGCTTGCAGCGGGCGGCGTGGTGGTGGTGCTGGCGGCCGTGGTCGTGGCCGGGTGGGCGAGGGAGAGCCGCAGCTTCGAGCAGCGGCGGGACGCCGAGCGGGCCCGGCTGCTCGCGCAGGTGGCGCAGGCGCCGCCGGGCGCGGCGGATCCCAAGTACGCCGATGTCGGGCGGACACAACCCGGGCGGGAGGGGCACGGCGACGCCGAGTTCACGTCCGTGCTGGTGGAGTACTACGCGTACGGGCTGACACAGGCGCGCAGCAGCTTCGCCACCAGCCAGCGGTTCGCCGGCGCGGGCGCCGCGATCCTGCTCCTCGGAGTGGCACTCGCCGTGTGGAAGGCCGAGAGCACCGGAGACCTGTACCTCGGGGTCGTCACCAGCTCCGTGGGGCTCGTCGTCACCCTCGTCGGGCAGCTGTTCCACCGGCGGGCCGACATCGCGCTGCGGCACATGGCCACCCAGACCACCTCCCTGCGCGAGGACCGCAGGGCCGCCGCCGCCCTGCAGCGGGCCGTCGAGCTGCTCGACGAGGTCGCGGACCCCGAGCTGCGGGCGCGCCTCCAAGCAGGCCTGATCATGAAACTGTCCGGGGCCGAGCTGCCCCGGTAGCGCCATAGTGGGGGTATGTGCCGTTCCATCAAGACCCTGCGCCCGCCCGCCATCCCCGCCAAGGCCACCGAGGAGGAGATCCGCGCCGCCGCCCTGCAGTACGTACGGAAGGTGTCCGGGTTCCGGGCGCCCGCCGCGCACAACCAGGAGGTCTTCGAGGCCGCCGTGGACGCGATCGCCGAGGCAACCCGGGACCTGCTGGACGGACTGCAGGTCAGAGGCGCGGTCGCCACCGCCTAGACGGCGGATCAGGCCGTACGGGAGCGGCGGCGCAAGATCCGGATGCCGGTGCCGAGCGCGCCCGCGGCCAGGGTGCCGCCCAGCGCGATCAGCCCCGGGCTCGCCGTGCCGACGCTGCCGCCCACGCCGCCGCGCGCCCCGCCGGGGGAGACCTGGAGGGAGGTGGTGACGCGCTGGCCACCGGCGCCGCCGCACTCGAAGGTGACCGTGTACGCCCCCGCGGGGGCGTTGCCGTACACGGTGGCGCTGCCGACGAGACTGGTGGCTTCGAGGTTGCCGGGGGCCAGCCGCATCTCGCCGAAGGCGGTCGACGAGGCCAGGCCGGTCTTCGTCCCGCAGCCGGTGAGGTTCAGGCTGACCCGCCCGCCTGGGGCCACGACGGTCGGGGAGACGCCGGCGGAAGGCGAAGCGGCGTGGGCGACGGTGACGGGAGCGGCCGCGGCGAGGACGAGGGTCGCGGCCGCGACCCTTGCCAGGAGGCGGCGGTTCGACGGCTGGGCGAGCGGCGTGGCGGGCATGGAGAGAACTCCTCGGGCTCCTCGAAACGGCGCGGCCAGGGCACGGATGTGACGCGGATTCGGCTGCACGCCGTGCTGAGGACGCTAGGAGCCCGGGCCCGGGGCGGCGATCGGGGCCGGGTGAACGGGTGAGCCGCTGCTCCGCCCGGGGGAACCGGACGCATGGTCCGGGCCCGGGCGTGCGGGTGCGGGCGGCCCGGACGCGCGGGCCGGGGC
>NZ_JBHYVA010000331.1:8202-9018 GCF_042750055.1 Streptomyces sp. NPDC059456 | reverse complement strand
CGCTGTCGGCCGCCGCGAAAAGACCCACCTGCTGGAGGCCAACCTCCGTCTCGTGGTCTCGCTGGCCAAGCGCTACACCGGCCGCGGCATGCTCTTCCTGGACCTGATCCAGGAAGGCAACCTGGGCCTGATCCGCGCGGTGGAGAAGTTCGACTACACCAAGGGCTACAAGTTCTCCACGTACGCGACCTGGTGGATCCGGCAGGCGATCACCCGCGCCATGGCCGACCAGGCCCGCACCATCCGCATCCCGGTGCACATGGTCGAGGTCATCAACAAGCTCGCCCGCGTGCAGCGCCAGATGCTCCAGGACCTGGGCCGCGAGCCCACCCCGGAGGAGCTGGCCAAGGAACTCGACATGACCCCCGAGAAGGTCATCGAGGTCCAGAAGTACGGCCGCGAGCCGATCTCCCTGCACACGCCGCTCGGCGAGGACGGCGACAGCGAGTTCGGCGACCTGATCGAGGACTCCGAGGCGGTCGTCCCGGCCGACGCCGTGAGCTTCACGCTCCTCCAGGAGCAGCTGCACTCGGTCCTCGACACGCTGAGCGAGCGCGAGGCCGGCGTGGTCTCGATGCGCTTCGGCCTCACCGACGGCCAGCCCAAGACCCTCGACGAGATCGGCAAGGTCTACGGCGTCACGCGCGAGCGGATCCGTCAGATCGAGTCCAAGACCATGTCGAAGCTGCGCCACCCGTCCCGCTCGCAGGTGCTGCGCGACTACCTCGACTGACCGGGGCCGGGGGCCCTGCCGGAGATGGGCGGGGGCGGAATCGCACCGCCCCGAGGGGTGGGGGTATTAAAAAAAAACAGACC
>NZ_JBHYVA010000331.1:0-8192 GCF_042750055.1 Streptomyces sp. NPDC059456 | reverse complement strand
CCTGGTGGTGTTCTCTTTCTTTTTTTTCCTCTCCTCCCCCACCGCCCCGGGGGGGGGGGCGGGGCCGGCGGTCTCCCGCCGCCCCCCCCCCCCCCCCCCCGCCACTTGGCGTCCCACTCTGGGTGGAGTCATGCACACTCAGAGTCAGGAGGCCTCATGCGTCGTCCCTTTTCCCGTGCTCTGGCGGGCGCGCTGACCCTGGTGGCGGGAGCGGCTGCGGCGCCGCTGGCCCAGGCGCCGCACGCAGCCGCGGACAGTGTGGTGATCGGCGGGAGGCCCGTGAAGGCGGCCGACAGCCCGTGGGTGGTGGCCCTCGCCAGCCGTGACCGGTTCGGGGGTACGCGGGGCGGCCAGTTCTGCGGGGGCGTCATCGTGGGGCCGACCACGGTGCTGACGGCGGCCCACTGCCTGGGCCGCCAGGTGCTGGGCGGCCCGGTGGAGTCCGTTCCCGACTTCCGGGTGATCGCCGGGCGCACGGAGCTGCGGGCGTCCGAGGGCAGGGAGATCGCGGTGCGCTCGGCCCGGGTGAACCCGGCGTACGACTCCCGGAGCAACGCCGGCGACCTGGCCGTGCTGGAGCTCGACGAGGCGGTTCCCGCGCAGTACGTGCTCCCCATGGCCGGCGCCGGGCATCCCGGCTACGCGCCGGGCGGCGAGGCGGCCGTGTACGGCTGGGGCGACACGAGCGGGTTCGGCGACTATGCGTATGCACTGCGTGCGGCGCGGGTGACCGTGCTGGCGGACGAGGTGTGCCGGCATGCCTACCCGGGGGACGCGGACGGACAGTACCGGCCCGATTCCATGGTGTGCGCGGGGCACCGGGACGGCGGCCGGGACGCCTGCCAGGGGGACAGCGGCGGGCCGCTGGTCGCCCAGGGCAAGCTCATCGGGCTCGTCTCCTGGGGCCGCGGCTGCGGGCGCGCCGACAGTCCGGGGGTGTACACGAAGATCGCGCCGCTCACGGACTTCGTCACGGCCTCTGAGACGGCTCCGCGGACCAGCGACGGCCAGGACGTCCCGTGGGGTGCCGAACGGCGCTCCGGACCGGCTGCACGGCCCGTACGGGGGCACGGCGGCGGCTAGCCGGGGCGCCCCGCAGGGCTCCGGACGTGAGGACGGGCGGCACCCCTGGGTCTCAGGGGGTGCCGCCCGTCGACCGGCCTGGCCGGTCCTGGCTCGTCGGATGCGAGGTATAGGCCTGTGTCAGCGGTCCTCGGTGTCGGCATTGGCCGTCGGAGCGGACGTGAGCCGCTCGGTCTCATCCTGTATATCCGCGGCGATCTTCTTGAGTTCCGGCTCGAACTTACGCCCGTGGTGGGCGCAGAACAGCAGTTCACCACCGCTCAGCAGAACGACGCGCAGATATGCCTGGGCGCCGCAACGGTCGCATCGGTCAGCGGCCGTCAGCGGGGTCGCGGGTGTCAGAACAGTAGTCACGTCGCCTCTTCTCTAGCTCGACGAGCTGTCGTACCAGGGTCAACATCCAACCAGGCCGAAAACGTTCCCGCTCGCGGCTTTTCCTCGAAACTTCCTTCCGAAGCTGGCCGGCTGCTGCCGGTTGGCGGCGAAGGAGCCGTATTGCGTTGCTTTACGGTTTCGCGTTGTCAGTCGTTCGCTTGTAGCAGTTCCGTCCTCCCCGGCGTGAGTGCCGGTTGTTCATGAGGACGTGCCCGAACACTAAATGGTTCATGCCTGGAAGGGAACGTGATGTTTGCTTCACCCGCGCGGGGGATCGAACATCCGTGCGGTCCTGCACTACGCTGATGAAGCGCGAGGGTGGCGTTGCATCGGCTCTACCAGGCCTCGGTACCCTTCGACGGGCAACCGAGCCACCCTGCGCCCGACGGGCCAGAAAAAGAAATTCAGCGAGGAGCGAACTGCGTGACCGCCGACACGTCCGTGCCTTCCAGCGCGCTGCTGTCCGGAGCAGACCGGGACGGCTCCAACTACACCGCGCGGCACCTGCTCGTCCTCGAAGGTCTTGAGGCCGTCCGCAAGCGCCCCGGCATGTATATCGGGTCCACCGACTCCCGAGGCCTCATGCACTGCCTCTGGGAGATCATCGACAACGCCGTGGACGAGGCCCTCGGCGGCTACTGCGACCACATCGAGGTGATCCTCCACGAGGACGCCTCGGTCGAGGTCCGCGACAACGGCCGCGGCATCCCCGTCGACGTGGAGCCCAAGACCGGGCTGTCCGGCGTCGAGGTCGTCATGACCAAGCTGCACGCCGGCGGCAAGTTCGGCGGGGGCTCGTACGCGGCCTCCGGCGGCCTGCACGGCGTGGGCGCCTCCGTGGTCAACGCCCTCTCCGCCCGTCTGGACGTCGAGGTGGACCGCAACAGCTCCACCCACGCGATCAGCTTCCGCCGCGGCGTCCCGGGGATGTTCACCGAGCAGGGCCCCGACAGCCCCTTCGACCCCGCCAACGGCCTGCGCAAGGTCAAGCGGGTCGCCAAGGGCAAGACCGGCACCCGGGTCCGCTACTGGGCCGACCGGCAGATCTTCCTGAAGGACGCCCGGCTCTCGCTGGAGACGCTCTACCAGCGTGCCCGCCAGACCGCCTTCCTCGTCCCCGGCCTGACCATCGTCGTCCGCGACGAGCGGGCGATCGACGGCGCCGGCAAGACGGAGGAGACCTTCCGCTTCGACGGGGGCATCAGCGAGTTCTGCGACTACCTCGCGCAGGACAAGGCCGTCTGCGACGTGCTGCGCCTGAGCGGCCAGGGCACCTTCAAGGAGACCGTCCCCGTCCTCGACGAGCGCGGCCACATGACCCCCACCGAGGTCACCCGGGAGCTCGGCGTGGACATCGCCCTGCGCTGGGGCACCGGGTACGAGACCTCGGTCAAGTCCTTCGTCAACATCATCGCGACGCCCAAGGGCGGCACCCACATCACCGGCTTCGAGCGCTCGGTCACCAAGACGGTGAACGAGGTGCTGCGCTCGGCGAAGCTGCTGCGCGTCGCCGAGGACGACGTGGTCAAGGACGATGCGATGGAGGGCATGACGGCGGTCGTCACCGTCCGGCTGGCCGAGCCGCAGTTCGAGGGCCAGACCAAGGAGGTGCTCGGCACCTCGGCGGCCGCCCGGATCGTCGCGGCCGTGGTCGCCAAGGAGCTCAAGGCCTTCCTGACCAGCACGAAGCGCGACGACAAGCAGCAGGCCCGCGCCGTGATGGAGAAGATCGTCGCGGCCGCCCGGACCCGGATCGCCGCCCGTCAGCACAAGGAGGCCCAGCGCCGCAAGACCGCGCTGGAGACCTCCTCGCTGCCCGCGAAGCTGGCCGACTGCCGCAGCGACGACGTGGAGCGCAGCGAGCTCTTCATCGTCGAGGGGGACTCCGCCCTCGGTACCGCCAAGCTCGCGCGGAACTCGGAGTTCCAGGCGCTGCTGCCGATCCGCGGCAAGATCCTCAACGTTCAGAAGGCGTCCGTCTCGGACATGCTGAAGAACGCCGAGTGCGGCGCGATCATCCAGGTCATAGGGGCCGGCTCGGGCCGGACCTTCGACATCGACGCCGCGCGCTACGGCAAGATCGTGCTGCTCGTGGACGCCGACGTCGACGGCGCGCACATCCGCATCCTGCTGCTGACGCTCTTCCAGCGGTACATGCGCCCGATGGTCGAGGCGGGCCGGGTCTTCGCCGCCGTGCCCCCGCTGCACCGGATCGAACTCGTCCAGCCCAAGAAGGGCCAGGACAAGTACGTGTACACGTACTCGGACAACGAGCTGCGCCAGACCCTGCTCGAATTCCAGCGCAAGAACATCCGGTACAAGGATTCGATCCAGCGCTACAAGGGTCTCGGCGAGATGGACGCGGACCAGCTGGCGGAGACCACCATGGACCCCCGGTTCCGCACCCTGCGCCGGATCAACATCGGCGACCTGGACTCCGCCGAGCAGGTCTTCGACCTGCTGATGGGCAACGAGGTGGCGCCGCGCAAGGAGTTCATCACGAGCTCCGCGGCGACGCTGGACCGCTCGCGCATCGACGCCTGACGGGCGCACCGGCACACCGGTGCTCTTCGCTCCATCACCGGTTGGAGTGAAGAGCACCGGGACACCAGTCCGGAAAACGTCCATACCGCACATCCTTGTGGGCACGCGGCCAATGCGGCAGCGGACAAGGAGAGTTCGGTGGACAAGCACGAAGGTCCCGATGCCGGAACGATCCGGCTCGACGACCCCTGGTACGACGCGCTCGCCGTCGGCTGGGGGGAGGGCGAGGGCGAGGACCCGCCGCCCCCGCGTCCGGCCGCCGGCGGCCGCGGCGCGCCCGGGGCGTCCGACATCTACCTCGAAGTGCAGCGCAGCGCCGCCTTCCAGGAGGTCCGCAGCCGCTACCGCGGGTTCGTCGTCCCCGCGACCGCCGGGTTCCTGCTCTGGTACGTCGCCTACGTGGTCGCCGCCACCATGGCGCCCGGCCTGATGGCCCGCCCCGTGGTCGGGGCGGTCAACGTGGCGCTGCTGGCGGGCCTCGGCCAGTTCCTCAGCACCTTCCTGCTGACCTGGGCGTACGCCCGGCACGCGCGGCTGCGCCGGGACCGGGCCGCGCTGGACCTGCGCTGGACGGTCTTCGAGCAGGAGCGCGGCCAGGAGCGTCGGCGCAGCCGGGGGGCCGGCCGGTGACCAGGGAGCACCAGACCCTCGCGCTGATCCTCTTCAGCCTCTTCATCGCCGTCACCCTGGGCATCACCACCTGGGTCAGCCGCAACCGGCACGGTTCGGCCGAGGAGTTCTACGCCGGCGGCCGACTGTTCTCCCCGATGGAGAACGGTTTCGCCATCGCCGGTGACTACATGTCCGCCGCCTCCTTCCTCGGCATCTCCGGCCTGATCGCCCTCTTCGGCTACGACGGCCTGCTGTATTCGGTGGGCTTCCTCGTCGCCTGGCTCGTCGTCCTCTTCCTGGTCGCCGAACTGGTCCGCAACTGCGGCCGGTTCACCCTCGCGGACGTGGTGGCGGCCCGGATGAGCGAGCGGCCCGTCCGGATCGCCGCGGGCACCGCCTCCGTCACCGTCTCGGTGCTGTACCTGGTCGCGCAGATGGTCGGCGCGGGCAGTCTGGTGGGCCTGCTGCTCGGCGATTCCGGCACCGCCGCCCGGACGCTGACCGTGATCGGGGTCGGGGCGCTGATGGTGGTCTACGTGTCCTTCGGCGGCATGCGGGCCACCACCTGGATCCAGATCGTCAAGGCCGTGCTGCTCATGGGCGGGGCCGTCACCCTCACCGTGCTCGTCCTGCTGCGTTTCCACGGGGACTTCGACCAGCTGCTGCTCAGTGCCGCCGAACGCAGCGGGCACGGGCGGCGGTTCCTCAGCCCGGGGCTCAAGTACGGGGCTGACTTGACCTCCCGCCTCGACTTCATGAGCCTCGGTCTGGCACTGGTCCTGGGGACGGCCGGGCTGCCGCACATCCTGTCGCGCTTCTACACGGTGCCGACCGCGCGGGCGGCCCGCCGGTCGGTGGTCTGGGCGATCGCGCTGATCGGCGGCTTCTACCTGATGACCATCGTGCTCGGGTTCGGGGCGGCCGCGCTGGTCGGTCCGGACGAGGTGCGGGCCTCCAACGCCTCGGGGAACACGGCGGTTCCGCTGCTCGCGGCGTTCCTGGGCGGCGGGGCCGGCTCGACCGGGGGAGCGGTGCTGTTCGCCTTCGTGGCCGCGATCGCGTTCGCCACGATCCTGGCCGTGGTCGCAGGGATCACGCTGGCCTCCTCGGCCTCGGTGGCGCACGACCTGTACGCCTCGCTCAAGCGCCGCCACGCCCGTCAGCGCAGCGAGGTCGCGGTGGCCCGGGCCGCGGCCGTCGGGATCGGGGCGGTGGCGATCGCGCTGGGGCTGCTCGCCCAGGACCTGAACGTGGCGTTCCTGGTCGGGCTGGCCTTCGCGGTGGCGGCCTCCGCGAACCTGCCGGTGCTGCTGTACTCGCTGTTCTGGCGCTCCTTCACCACGCGGGGCGCCGTCTGGTCGGTGTACGGGGGGCTGATCCCGGCGGTGGTGCTGGTCGTCCTGTCCCCGGTGGTCTCCGGCAGCCCCGACTCCCTCTTCCCGGGGGTGAGCTTCCAGTTCTTCCCGCTGCAGAACCCGGGCCTGGTCTCGATCCCGCTGGGCTTCCTGGCGGGCTGGATGGGCACGGTCACCTCGACGGAGGAGCCGGACGCGGCGAAGCACGCGGAGACGGAGGTCCGGTCCCTGACCGGCGCCGGGGCCGTGTGAGCGCAGTTCCCGGCGGCCTGCGGCCGGGTCATGCGCCCTCGGACGGGAGCCAGGAATAGCGGTGTTCGGGGCGGCCGGTCTCGCCGTAGCGCAGGGCCAGGGTGACCCGGGAGGTGCGCTCCAGGAGCTTCAGGTAGCGCTGGGCGGTCTGGCGGCTGATGCCGGCGCGCTCGGCGATCTGCTGGGTGGAGAGCGGGCCCCCGGCGGAGCGCAGGACCTGGCGGACCAGTTCGGCGGTGGTGGCGGAATGGCCCTTGGGCAGCTCGTTCGGTGCGCCGGCCGCGGCGAGGGCGCCGAAGATCCGGTCCACTTCGGCCTGTTCGGCCTCGCCGCCCGTCTCCAGGGTGCGCCGCAGGGAGCCGTACGCCTCCAGCCGGGTGCGCAGGCCCGCGAAGGTGAAGGGCTTGACCAGGTACTGGAGGGCGCCGAGGCGCATGGCGGACTGGACGGTGGCCAGGTCGCGGGCGGCCGTGACCATGATCACGTCGGCGTGGTGGCCGAGCTGGCGCAGCCGGCGGACCAGGTCCAGGCCGTTCTCGTCCGGGAGGTAGTGGTCGAGGAGGATCAGGTCCACGGGCCGGGTACCGAGGAGCTCCAGGGCCTCGGCCGCCGAATGGGCCCGGGCGCAGACGCGGAAGCCGGGAACCTTCGCCACGTACGCCGCGTTGATCCGGGCGACACGCGTGTCGTCGTCGACGACGAGCACCGCGTACACCCTGCCCGGGGTCCCGTTCATCGCAGGGCCTCCGGGAGCACGACGGAGAACTCCGCCCCTCCGTCGGCCGTCTCGCCGGCCCGGACGGTGCCGCCCTGCCGTTCCGCGAGGCGGCGTACGAGCGCCAGACCCAGCCCGCGCTCGCGGTGGGCCCTGGGCTGTTTCGTCGACCAGCCCTCGGTGAAGATGTCCTCGCGGCGGGCCGCCGGGATGCCCGGGCCGCTGTCCCGTACGCGCAGGACCGCCGTGCGCCCTTCGGCGTGCAGCTCGACCTCGACCAGGGGCGCGGCGGAGCCGGCCGCCGCGTCCAGGGCGTTGTCCACCAGGTTGCCCGTGATAGTGACGAGGCCTCCGGGGTCGACGAGGCGGTCGGGCAGGAAGGTGGCGTCGGCGAGGCGCAGCGGCACTCCGCGCTCGGCCGCGACGGTCGCCTTGCCGACGAGGAGGGCCGCCAGCAGCGGGTCGTGGACCTTCTCGGTGACCTGTTCGGCGGTGCTGCGGTGCACTCCGACGACCTCGGTGACGAACTCCACCGCCTCCTCGTGCAGGCCCAGCTCCAGCAGGCCGAGGAGGGTGTGGAGGCGGTTGGCGTGCTCGTGGTCCTGGGCGCGCAGGGCGTCGATCAGTCCCTTGGTGGAGTCGAGCTCGCGGCCGAGGTGCTCCAGCTCGGTGCGGTCGCGCAGGGTGGCCACGGCCCCGCCGTCCTCGGTGGGCATCCGGTTGGCGACCAGGACCCGGGGTCCCCGGACGGTGAGCAGGTCCCGGCCGGTGACGCGGCCGGCGAGGACGTCGGTGGTGCGGCCGGCGCCCAGTACGTCGTCCAGCGGGCGTCCGGCGACGCTGCCGGCGCCGTGCTGCGGGAGGCCCAGGAGACGGGCGGCCTCGTCGTTGACCAGCCGGACCCGGCCGTCGCGGTCGAGGGCGATCACGCCCTCGCGGATCGAGTGCAGCATCGCCTCGCGTTCGGCGAGCAGGCCGGCGATATCGGAGAAGGCCAGGTCGCGGGTCTGCCGCTGGATCCGGCGGGACAGCAGGTAGGCCGCGAGCGCGCCGGCCGCGAGGGCGCCGCCCGCGTAGGCGAGCAGGCCGGGTATGGCGCCGAGCAGGCGTTCGCGCACGCTGTCGTAGGCGATGCCGACGGACACGGCGCCGACGATCTCCCCGTCGGCCGCGATCAGCGGGACCATTCCCCGGGCGGAGCGGCCCAGGGTGCCCGCGTCGATCTCCCATTCCACCGCGCCCGCCGCGGCGGGGCC